>JAFYZX010000020.1 GCA_017548505.1 Bacteroidales bacterium
ATACTTTTCAAAGACAATGAAGAAGTGATGAGAAGGAGTCTGGCCATAATCGCGATGCTGTTTGTTGGGCTGATGTTCAGCTCCTCTTCCCTCCATGCCACTGAGAAGGAGGGAGAGGGTGTAAATGTCCAGCACATCATCTTTGAGCACATGCTGGATTCCTACACCTGGCACATCACCAAGGTCGGAGACAAGGACATAGCGGTCTATCTGCCTGTCATACTCTACAGCAAGACAACGGGTTGGCACGTATTCTCCTCCAGGAGGCTTCACGAGAACGGAGGAAGCTACGAGGGCTTCTATCCGGCTCCGGAAGACAGTGCCCACGCCTACAAGCTGATGGAGAAGATGCCGGACGGCAGCCTTGTCAGGCCGATAGATCTGTCGCTGACAAAGATGAGCCTTGCGCTGCTGATCAACGGAGCCATCCTTCTGCTTCTGTTCCTGCCGGCCGCAAGATGGTACAGGCGCCACGGCTCGGACCGCAATGCAACTCCGACAAAATACGTGAGCTTTGTGGAAAGTATTGTGGAAATGGTGGAAGACGGCATCATCAAGCCTTGCATCGGAGAAAACTACAGGAAGTTCTCGCCATATCTTCTGACGGCCTTCTTCTTCATCTTCACCTGCAACCTGATGAGCCTTCTCCCGATATTCCCTGGCGGAGTGGGCGTTACGGCTAATATGTCCATAACCCTGTTCCTTGCCCTTTGCACCTTCCTGATGGTGAACATATTCGGAAGCAGGGAATACTGGAAGGAGATACTCTGGCCGGATGTCCCGACCTGGCTCAAGGCTCCGGTTCCGCTTATGCCGATGATAGAACTGCTGGGTATTTTCACCAAGCCTATCGCCCTTATGATAAGGCTCTTTGCCAATATGCTGGGAGGACACATGGCGATGCTGGTGCTCACAACTTTGATTTTCATAGGATTCAGTGCCGGTGCGGTAATGGGAAGCTCGATGACTTTCCTTTCCGTGCTGTTCAATATATTCATGTACGGGCTGGAACTTCTGGTTGCCTACATCCAGGCATACGTATTCACTCTGCTGAGTGCGGTGTTCATAGGTTCCGCCCAGATACACCACCATAAGGCAAAAGAAGAAAAGTAAAATATAAACAATTAAAAACTAACAGATTATGTTATCAATTCTTACAGTTATCCTTGAGTACACGATGGCTGTTGCTGTCAGCAAGGCCGCAGCTGCAATAGGTGCGGGAATCGTGGTTATCGGCGCCGCTTTCGGAATCGGCAAGATCGGATCCAACGCTATGGACGCTATCGCCCGCCAGCCTCAGGCTGCCGGAGACATCCGCAGCGGCATGATTCTTTCCGCCGCCCTTATCGAGGGTGTATCCCTTATCGCGGTTATCGTCTGCATGCTTTCATACTTCGTTCAGTTGGACTAGTAACGATTTTATAAAGAATAAGTTATGTCATTGCTTGTTCCCGACAGCGGACTGTTGTTCTGGATGCTCATATCTTTCGGCGTGGTGTTCTTCATCCTCGCCAAGTTTGCGTTTCCTGTAATAACCAAGTCTGTCGAGGAGAGGAAGAATTACGTAGAAACTTCTTTGAACAGCGCAAGGGAAGCCAAGGAGACTCTAGCAAGGGTTGAAGAGGACACCAAGGCCATCATCGCCGAGGCGAACAAGGAGCAGGGCAGGGTTCTCAACGAGGCCGCCAGCCAGCGGGAGAAAATAATTGCCGCTGCAAGGGACGAGGCTTCCGAGCAGGCCCGCAAGACTCTGGAGGATGCCCGTGAGCAGATCCAGAGAGAAAAGGACGAGGCCATGCTCTCCGTACGCAGGGAGATGGCAAGCCTTTCATGCGACATCGCTGAGAAAGTGCTTCGCGAGAAGCTCTCCGACCAGCAGAGCCAGATGGCGCTCATAGACAAGATGCTCGAGGAAGTTGTAAGGGAGACCGGCGCTCAAGGGGGCGCTCTCTCCTGACAGTTAGGACTATGGATGTAGGAGTACTGGCGGTAAGATATGCCAAGGCATTGCTGGGTTACGCCCAAGACCAGGGTGTGGCCGAGACGGTTTACGCCCTCTCGGAGAATGTTCTGCATTGTTTTGCCCAGAACCCGAGCCTGTCCACTACGCTTGAAGATCCTTTGCTCTCCCCGGATGAAAAACTCAAGCTGCTTTCCACCACTGTTGAGGGCGGTGGAAAGGAAACAGAAGTGATGCTCAGGTATTTTTCCCTGATGATAGAAAAGAGAAGGGAAGCCTATCTGGCGTCATCGCTTCGCAGCTATATGGACCTCTACCGCAAGAGCGAAGGAATCGCGGTGGTAAAAATCATTACCGCCGTTCCCCTTGAAAAGGAAATGGAAGACAAGATTCTTTCCCGCGTCTCGGCGATGCTGGGAAAGAAGATCGAGCTTCAGAAGAAGGTCGACCCTTCAATCGAGGGCGGCTTCATCTTCGATATAGACGATTACAGATTGGATGCGAGCGTGGCGTCCCGCCTTAGGCAGATACGCCGCCAGCTCATAGACAAGAACAGGAGAATAGTTTAGTTATGGCATTGAATATCAAAGCAAGTGAAGTTTCCGACGTGTTGCGCAGGCAACTGGAAGGCATTCAGGACAAATTTGCCCTGGACGAGGTAGGCACAGTCCTTCAGGTCAGCGACGGAGTTGTAAGAATTTACGGTCTGCGTAACGCTGAGGCCAGCGAGCTTCTCGAATTCGAGAACGGAGAAATGGCCGTGGTGATGAACCTCGAGGAAGACAATGTGGGTGCCGTGCTTCTGGGACCTACGGACGATATCAAGGAAGGATTCACCGTCCGCCGCACAAAGCGAATCGCCTCTATCCGTGTGGGCGAGAGCATGCTCGGAAGAGTCATAAACCCTCTAGGCCAGCCGCTTGACGGCAAGGGAGAAATAGGGGGAGAACTCTTTGAGATGCCGCTGGAAAGAAAAGCTCCGGGAGTGGTTTTCCGCCAGCCGGTTAACCAACCTCTCCAGACAGGTATCAAGGCCATAGACTCGATGATTCCGATTGGAAGAGGCCAGAGAGAGCTCATCATCGGCGACCGCCAGACGGGAAAGACCGCTATTGCCATAGACACCATCATCAACCAGAAAAATGCGATGAAAAAGGGCAGGCCGGTTTACTGCATCTATGTGGCTGTAGGCCAGAAGGGTTCAACCGTTGCAGCCCTGGTGGAGACACTCAGGAAGAGCGGGGCTATGGACTACACGATTGTGGTTTGCGCAACCGCCGCAGATCCTGCCGCCCTGCAATACTTCGCTCCGTTTGCAGGTGCTGCCATCGGAGAGTATTTCAGGGATACTGGAAGAGATGCTCTTGTGGTTTATGACGACCTCAGCAAGCAGGCCGTTTCCTACCGTGAGGTTTCACTGATTCTCCGCCGTCCTTCAGGACGCGAGGCATATCCGGGAGATATTTTCTACCTGCACTCAAGGCTTCTGGAGAGAGCCGCCAAGATAATCGACCAGCAGGAAGTTGCAGAGCAGATGAACGACCTGCCGGCATCGCTGAAGGGAAAGGTAAAGGGAGGAGGTTCCCTTACGGCCCTTCCAATAATCGAGACTCAGGAGGGAGACGTTTCAGCATACATTCCTACCAACGTGATTTCCATTACGGACGGCCAGATATTCCTGGATACGGATTTGTTCAACCAGGGTAACCGTCCGGCCATCAACGTGGGTATCTCCGTTTCCCGTGTGGGTGGTAACGCGCAGATCAAACCGATGAAGAAGGTTGCCGGAACCCTGAAGATTGACCAGGCCCAGTACCAGGAACTCGAGGCCTTCTCCAAGTTCGGTGGAGAAATGGACAAGGTTACCGCAATGACCATAGACAAGGGAAGGAAGAACACCCGTCTGCTCATCCAGCCACAGTATTCGCCGATGCCTGTGGAGGAGCAGGTGGCAATTCTCTACTGCGGAACGCACGGACTGTTCAAGGATATAGACATCAGCCAGATCCAGGATTTCGAGAAGACTTTCATCAATTCGCTCAGGCTCAACCATCAGGAAGACGTGCTTGACCTTCTTGCAAAGGGAGAGTTCAACGACGATATCACATCCAAGATCGAGAAGACCGCCAAGATGACTCTCAACCAGTTTATAGCATAGGTTTATGGCATCGCTGAAGGAGATAAAGTCCAGGATAGGTTCCGTTAAGGGAACGAGCAAGGTAACCTCTGCTATGAAGATGGTTTCCTCTGCCAAGCTTCACAAGGCGCAGGGCATA
>JAFYZX010000021.1 GCA_017548505.1 Bacteroidales bacterium
AGGAGGTTTCCAGGCTCCAGAAGCTTATTTCCTCCCGCAAGAACGCCTTGCTTTACGGCCCTCCGAAAATCGGCAAAAGATCCATCGTTCACAATGCCCTCAAGGGCATGGACCTTGAGAAAGAGGGCATTGCGGTCTGCAAGTTCGACCTTTTCAACATCCGCCACATAGACAAACTGCTCAGGCGGCTGGCCCGAAGCGTGGCCCGTACCCTGTTCAGCGAGGAGGAGCAGCAGAAGGCTTATTCCACCCTGCTGAAGAACATCCCGATGGATCCCGCATCCAGGGACTCTCTGACAGACAGGCAGATAAAGACGCTTCTGAAGTTTCCTCAGTCGGCCGCCAGGCTAAAAGGCGTTCACCTGGTGGTCTATTTCCAGCAATTCCAGGATATCCTTCTGTTCGACAAGCCTATGAAGGTTCTCAGTATGCTGGAGAGCGCGTTCGCCGAGGCTAAGGATGTTTCCTATATAATAACGGGAGACAAGCGGAACGCCATGTACTCCATATTCGAACAGATGCATTTCTTCCGCAACCTGGTGACTGAAATACCTGTAAAGCCGATTAACAGAAAGGTGTTCGCCGATTACATCTGCAAGTGCTTTGAAGACAACGGGAAGGTGTGCTCCCAGAAAGACGCCCTGCTGATGTTTGACACCCTGGAGGGAGACCCGTGGTACACCCAGCATCTGGCGGAGATTTGCTATCTGCTTACGGACAAGGAACTTACGCCGGAGATTTTCCAGAGGAGCCTGAGATATCTCCTGAGCATGTACGACTACGAGCTCCACAATACCATCTATGGACTTAGCACCCACCAGCTTCAGCTGATAAGGGCGATTCTGGACGGTGAAAGGCGTTTCAGCAAGACTGAAGTGCTTGAAAAATACGGGCTTAACTCTTCCGCCAACGTTAACAGGCTCAAGGAGGCCCTGATGAAAAAGGAAGTGGTGACTTTCGTTTCCAAGAACAACATTGAGTTCAACGATTCTCTCCTGAAACTATGGTTCAGGAACTATTTCTTTAACGACAACAACTGAGTATGAAAAAGATAGCGGTATTGACAGGCGCGGGAATAAGCGCGGAGAGCGGGATCAGCACCTTCAGGGACAGCAACGGGCTGTGGGAGAATTACCCTGTAGAGCAGGTTGCCACCTCCGACAGCTGGTATGTATGTGGACGCAAGGCCCTTATGCTGGATTTCTACAACCAGAGAAGGAGGGGCCTGAAGGACTGCGAGCCAAATCTGGCCCACAAGATTGTCGCCGAGCTGGAAAAAGACTTCGATGTAACTGTCGCTACCCAGAACATAGACGACCTTCACGAGCGGGCCGGTTCCTCCCGCATTATACACCTTCACGGGGAATTGACCAAGGCAAGGGGCGAATTTGACGACTATTACAGCGCCTTCCCTATCGGATATGAAGACATCAATATCGGGGACCTTACCAAAAAAGGACAGCAGATCCGCCCTCATATAGTATGGTTCGGGGAGGCTGTTCCCGAGCTTGAGAAGGCGGAAAAGGCTGTGCGGAATGCAGATATTATGATTGTGATAGGCACAAGTCTTGCAGTCTATCCTGCTGCGGGACTGATTTACTACACAAGGCCTGGCACGGAGATTTACCTGATAGATCCTAAGGACGTTGCCTCCAGTGTAGGGTTCACCCACATAAAGGAAAAGGCAACCGTCGGGATGCAGAAAATGAAAGAGATTCTTATGTCAAAAAAATAACGAAATAATTATACAACACACACACTTATGAGATTCAAAGCACTACTTCTATCGGTCATGGCCGGAGCCCTTATGGCGGCCGGTTGTGCGCAGGAAGACCATCAGGACATGCCTTACATCGACTTGGACGGCATTTCCGCTGATGCTGTTCTGACTTTTGAAGCCGGAGCGTCTTCTCAGACCTTCACCCTTTCCTCCAACAGGTTTTGGCACATTGACTACGACGCGGAATGGCTCCATATTGAACCGAGCGTGGGACAAGCCACAGAAACCCCTCAGGTTATAACGGTTACCGTTCTGAACAACGACTCGTTCAACCGTAGCGCTCCTATCAAGGTTTCAATGGATTATGACTACAAGACCGTAACCATCAAGCAGAAAGGAGAATGGGGCGATCCTGCAGACATGATTATCTACAAGAACAACTTTGACAAGGAAGCTGCAACCCAGACCTACGGAACGGGCAGCAGCTGGCCTTACACAGACCAGACAGACTGCTGGAAGAACGAGGAAGGCTCAGGAATTGCAAATGTCGAATACACCGCCACGGGAATGAGCGTGCGCAACAATTCCAATTCCAACGGCAACTATTCGGATTACAGCGGCAGCGGAATGAACAACCTGTTCTTCGGCTCAAAGGGCGCATTCAAGATTGCCAACATAGACATTACCGGCAAGAACCGCAACTTTGAACTCTACTTTGGAAGCGAGAAATATCTCAACCAGGGTTCTTCAGTATTCAATCCGGATGAATTCCACGTATGGATCGGAAGTGATCCTGACCACATGGTTGAAGTTACTTACCAGTTCCCGGACGGCTCCGGCTACAAGGACGGAAGATGGGATTTGGCGGGAACCTGGTTCATGGTTCCAGAAGGCACTACAACCCTTTGCGTTTATTTCAAGGTTGATGTTGCCAGTGCCTACCGTCTTGACGACGTGGAACTTAACATGTCCAGGGTTGAGGGAACACCTCTTGACTTTGAAAACGGTATTAATCCGGACAAGGATCCTAACGCAGGCAAGATTATCTATTTCAACAACTTCGACAAGGAAAAGGCAACCCAGACCTACGGAAGCGGCAACAGCTGGCCTTACACAGACCAGACAGACTGCTGGATTAACCACGAGGGAGAGGGAGCCGCTAACGTAACATACTGGTACAAGAGCATTAGCGTCAGGGCAAACAGCGCGTCTGACGGTTCTTATTCAGATTATTCAGGTTCCGGAATGAACAACCTGTTCTTTGGATCAAACGGCATGTTCAAGATCAAGGGCATTGCAACCCTGAGCGAATATGCAAACTACAAGATCAGCTTCGGCAGCGAGAAATATCTTAACAGCGGATCATCTTTGTTCAACCCGCAGGAATTCCACGTTTATGTCGGAAAAGACACTATCAAGTGGGTAGAACTCTCATACACTTTCGCTAACGGATTCAAGGAGGGAAGATGGGATCTGGCCAGCACCGTCATTACCATTCCTCAGGGAACGGGCGAACTCTTCTTCCGTATCCAGACAGACGTTGCCAGCGCCTACCGTCTGGATGACTTCAAGGTAGAGGTTTCCGAAGAAGCCGGAACCAGCATAGACTTTTCTCAGGGTGTTGTCCTCGACAGCGATCCGACCCCGGATCCTGGCAATACATACAAGTACAAGAAAGTTGAGCGCATAACCAGCGGAAAGGCCTATCTGATAGTTACTACAGACGGTACCGTTGCGGCAGGTCCTGTTCCTGCCGGCAAGTCATACGGTTATCTGCCTAAGGTTGAAGTAAATGCTGTGAACGGAGAGATTACATTAAGCACAGACGAAAACGAGTTCACATTCACCGAAACCCAGCTTCCGGGATCAACTTCCAACGATCCGGTGTACACCATCAAGCAGAAAGACGGAAGATATCTCTATATGAAGGGGACATACACCAGTTGCAATGTGGACACCAATCCTACAGAAGGCCAGTACTGGCTTGTAAGATCGGACGCTACCGCAGCTGGAGCAACCATTTCCAACTACTCCAACAACAAGTGGATGCAATACAGTGCTTCTCACTCATCCTGGGGAGTTTACGACTCCGAGCAGAGCGGTGCTCTCAGGCCTGAACTCTATGAGAGAGTTGATGACGGCGGAGGTTCTGGCGGTGGCGGCGACAATCCTGGAGGGGACGAGACTGGCGATGCAATAGTATGGACCATCGGATCAGCCAACCAGTCTTGGGCGGAAGACACACACGACACTTACGGAACCGGATTCTCCGCTTCAGACAACGATATCAAGGTAGGTTACTACAAGAATACAAGCACAACAACTCCTGTAACGGCGAACACAGACCATATAAGGGTTTACAAGTACTCTGTTCTGATAATCACCCCTACCGGAGGAAAGAAGGTGAAGAAGGTGGTTATGGAGACAACGGGAGCCAACTATACATCTAACCTTAATGTTCTTGATCCTGGTTCCGGTACGGCTACAGCATCAAGCACTACCATAACCTGGACAGGTACAGCGGTAACCCCTTGGGTTGGCTATGCTGCAAACGGACAGGTAAGAGTAAAGAAAATAACCGTAGAACTCGAATAACGTGAAACGGTTCAGAAACATACTGCCTGTGGCTCTGCTGGCAACAACAATGTTGCTGGCAGCAGCCTGCGGCGGTGGCGGTGGCAAAGGAGGAGATAAACCGGTTACTCCTGATGCCGTTGTAAGCCTTGCATTCAAGTCCCCGACTGTGGACGCGGCAAAGGGCAGCCAGTTTGTCACTATTTCAGCTACTGGAGGATGGACTCTCAGTTCATCTGCGGCCTGGATGAAGCCAAGTACGACAGGAGGAAGCGGAAGTGCCACGATTTCCGTTGCTTACGACGAAAACACCTCTACGTCTCCGCGTACAGCAACCCTTACCATTAATTGTTCCGGTAAGTCAGCCACAGCCACTTTAACCCAGAAGGGAAAAGAAGAAACCCCAACCGTGGTTGTTTCCGGGTGGCTGGAACTTCCGGCTATTCAGACTGGAGCCGGACACAAGTTTGTAACCCACACTTTTACAGGCAAGAGTCTCAGGAGTTTCTCATACGACTGGAGCTCTTCGGATCTTGTAGCCCATTGGGTTGCTTATCCGCTTAACAAGGGACTTATTGGTTCCGGAAGCAGGACAGACGCTTGGGGTCTGGACCCGAAACTGACTTCCGCCGAACAGCCAGTCCTTGCATCTGCATATAAGGGCGGCTATGACAGAGGCCATCAGCTTCCAAGCGCAGACCGCCTTACTTACGCCGAGAACGTAAAGACCTTCTACTATACGAACATGACTCCTCAGATGAATTCCTTCAACGGTCAAATCTGGGCTACCGCAGAAAGTATGGTAAGGGGCTGGAGCACAACCTGCGACACTCTGTATGTGATTACAGGTTGCATTGTTAAGGGAAGCAGCAAGAAAGCCTACGACAACAACGGAAGGGCAGTTACCGTACCGGTGGCCTATTACAAGGCCGTGCTCCGCTATATGAAAGGCAGCACTCTTGGCTACAGCGGATTTATGGGATTGGGAATGTACTTCGAACACAAGGCCTACAGCCATTCCAACATAAACAACACCATGACAGACATCGTGATGAGTATTGACGCGCTGGAAGCCAAGATAGGTCTGGATCTCTTCCCTAATCTGGAAAAGGTGGCAGGCAAGACTGTTTCTGACAAGGTAGAAGCTGAAGACCCTACCAAAGTTTCATACTGGTGGTAATAGAGAATCGATATGAAAAAACTACTGACATATAAATCGTTGACTACTTTACTGGCTCTGGCCTTGATGCTGAGCCTGGGCAACAGAGCCTTTGCACAGCACAAGGTAAAGACTTATGTCATTGGATTCTACAATCTCGAGAATCTTTTTGACACATATCACGATGAAGGAAAGAATGACTTCGAGTACCTTCCGGACGGAGCCAACCAGTGGACAGACATCAAATATCAGAAGAAGGTTCACAACATGGCCAAAGTCATCAAGGCCATGAAAGAGGAGAACCACGTCTATCACGCAGTGCTTGGGGTAAGCGAGATCGAGAACAGGCACGTTCTGGAAGACTTGATAAACGATCCCCAGATCGCCGATGCAGGCTACATGATAGCGCATTTCGACGGTCCTGATTTCCGAGGGGTTGATGTGGCCCTTCTCTATCAGCCGAGAAAGTTCGAGGTTCTGGACGAGGAAAGCCTTCCTTTCAACTTTGACTCCGACAAGATTGTCTTTGAGCTGGATTCTGCCGGCAAGGCCGCTTTCCGCACAAGAGACATCCTGATGGTCAGAGGCCTTCTGGGAGGAGAAATGTTTGCCTTCTTTGTAGCCCACCTTCCTTCAAGAATCGGAGGCAAGGGCGGAGACCTCAGAAGCCGCGGAGCGGAGATCATATACAAGAGGTCGGAAGAACTCATGAAAGAATTCCCGGGAATCAAGATTGTGGTTATGGGAGATATGAACGACAACCCTACAGACGAGAGCATGACTGTATATCTGCACGGAAAAGAGAATATTGAGGATGTGCAGCCAGGCGATTTCTTCTGTCCGTTTATTTCCATGCTCAAGGCCGGATACGGCTCCCTGGCCTATCAGGGAGCCTGGAATATCTACGATATCCTTCTTGTGAATTCCAATCTGGCAAAAGCCGAAAAGGGTTCTTTGAGAATTATCCCGATAGTGAAGAAAAAATTCTACGGCAGAATTTTCCACAAGCCTTGGATGGCCACTGAAGAAGGCCAGTACAAGGATGTGCCTTTCAGGACTTTCTCGAATGGAGCCTTTGTGGGAGGCTACAGCGACCACTACCCTACCTATATAGTTGTAACAAATAAAGAATAAAGATATGCTAAAGAAAATTTCCCTGATTTTAGCCTTAGTGATGTGTTCTGCCCTGGCGTGGGCGCAGATACCTACCGGCGGTGTTAAGGGAACGGTAATCAACCGTACAAACCGTGCTGCGGTTTACAATGCGAGACTGATGCTGCTCAGCGGACAGGAGCGCGTTGCCACCGCCACAACGGATTCTGACGGTAACTTCCTGATTCCCGACCTTAAGGACGGAGTCTATACTTTGGTCATAGCGGCAGACAACTACGTGACCACAAGAGTAAACGTTACCGTCAACAACGGATACGTGAAAGACATGTTTACGATTTCCGTTTACCCTATTATCCGCGAAAATGAAGTCAACATTGACGAGGAAATGGTGGACTTCGACCTGGAAGATTCCGGTTATCAGGACAATCCGACAATCCTGTATGGCCAGAACGACGTGTTCAACAACCAGGCCGGATACAATTTCTCGTCTGTAAGGTTCAAGACAAGAGGTTTCAACAGCGAGGCCCAGGACGTTTATCTGGCAGGCATCAAGATGAACGATGCAATTACCGGTTATTCTCCTTTCTCTCTGTGGAGCGGACTTAACGAGGCAACAAGAACCAAATACACCGTAAACGGCGGAGACATTTCAGACTACGGATTCGGAGGCTACAACGGCCTTACCAACATTCCGGCAAACGCTTCCAACGTGCGCAAGGGATGGAGGACAAGCGTTATGACCAACAGCAGCCTTTACAGGCTCAGGCTGATGCTCACCTACGCTTCCGGAGTTCTGGACAACGGATGGAGTTATGCTTTCAGCGTATCTGCAAGGCTTGGAGGCAACGACTGGATCAACGGCGTGTATTACAGATCTTTCGGCTATTACGCCAGCATCGAGAAGAATTTCGGCAAATACCACAGGATTGGAGCCACCATTCTGGGTACTCCTGGAAGGAGAGGCGCACAGAACGCTTCCACTCAGGAAGTCTATGACCTGATGAAGGACAATATGTACAACTCAAACTGGGGCTGGCAGAACGGAAAGAGGCGCAATGCAAGGGAGAGAAGGGTTCACGAGCCAATCGCGATATTGAAATATGACTTCACCCCTTCAGACCGCTTCAAAGCTTCTCTCACCACCCTTTACAGGTTTGGAAAGAACGGTTACACTGCCCTTGACTGGTACGATGCCGCAGACCCTAGGCCTGACTACTACCGCAACCTTCCGTCTTACTTCCTGATGGACAACCAGGACTATAACCGAATCAATGTCCAGAAATACATGTGGGCAAAGGATTCCTGGGAGCAAAACGTCAAGACCATCACTCAGGTTAACTGGGACAGGCTCTACGATGTGAACAGGCACAATTCCACAGCTGAAGGCCTGAGGTCCAAGTATATACAGGAAGAAAGAAGGGTTGACCAGAAAGACCTCAATGTGGGTCTGAACTTCAAGTGGAACGCTTTCAGGTGGTGGGTAATAACCGCCGGCGCCAACGCCAAGTGGAACAAGACCGAGTACTACAAGAAGGTTGCAGACCTTCTGGGCGGAGAATACTTTGTTAACATAGATAACTTTGCTGAAAGGGACTATGCGACTAACGATGCCTTGATACAGAACGACCTCAACTATTTCTTCAAGCACGGCCAGGCCCAGATTCTCCACAAGGGAGACAAGTATGGATATGACTATTATGCCCATGTCCATAACTATACCGGATGGATGAACTGGACATTCCGCTACAGAGGCCTCAGACTTGATATGGCCGGACAGGTCAAGAAATCAAAATTCTGGAGAGAAGGTCTCTACAGAAAAGGCCTGTTTGCCGGTCAGGACGAGAACGGCAACGACATCTATTATAACGGCGAGAACCTGACAAAATACAGTCACGGAGATGTTATCTCGTCTTACGGGAACAGCGAAAAGTGCGATTTCACCACCTACTCCGGCAAGGCAGTTCTTAGCTACAGCCTGCTCGGAGGCCATAGGTTCTCGATAAGCGGAGGATATTTCACAGAACCGCCAATGTTCAACAAGGCATTCATATCGCCGAGAACAAGAAATACCCTTATGATGTATCTCGACAGGACCAGGATAGTGGCTGCAGATGCGACCTACTCCCTGAACAACAACCACGTAAATTTCAGGCTCACAGGTTTCTACTCCACTATCAAGGACCAGACGGAAGTGATGAGTCTCTACGACGACAGCCAGAATTCCTTCACTAACTTTGCAATGAGCGGAATCGACGAAAGACATATAGGAGTGGAGATGGGATTCAAGGCTCCTCTGTTTAT
>JAFYZX010000022.1 GCA_017548505.1 Bacteroidales bacterium
ACCTTGTACATATCGCTTCCGTCTGCCTGGAATATCTCCACGCCTCTCTGGCGGGTATCCCATCCGTCTGCGAGTATGTAGATGAAGGTGTCTGTTCCGCCGGTTACATTATGCACACCGTTAGGGGATGCTGCCATCTCTACAGTGTATGGCATATCCGGGCTGTAGGCATTGTCCGCCTTTGCTCCCTTAAGCAGTGCAGCTGCCATATACCTCTGGATGTAAGGATCATTTGCCGGCGCATGCTCTGAAGGAACCAGCTTGGTCTTGAGGATGCGGATGATACCGCTTACTGTTGCATCGCTGTTGCACAGCAGGTTAAAGCACCTTTCCCCCACGGCAGCATCCTTGGCGTACATCTCTATTGCCATAGGTATCATAGCCGCAGTTCCCTGGATGCTCTTTCCAAGCAGCCCGTTGTAAACTGCCTCGAACTCGGCATAGTCTGCCGGGAAGTTGGTAAACGTTACGAATGCTGTAGGAACCTTGTAGGAATTGTTGAACTCTCCGGAAACCGTGTAGGAGTGGTCTCCGTAAGTCAGGGTATTTCCGTCCACGACTGCCGATGGTGCCTGGGCGGCAACTTCACCTGCCTGTATCTCTGGATTCTCCAGATTCTCTGTGTTCTGGCCTCCGCCATTGCCGCCGTTACAGCAGGCAACTATGAAAGATGCAGCGCTAAAAAGCATAATGGTTGAAATTTGAAAACTTCTCATAATTATGATTTGTGTTAATAAGATTCAGGCACGAAACTCAGGCACAAGTTAACATTTTATTTTGACATATCATCCGATATTTCTAACTTTACAAGACAAGACCACTCAATTTGTCTAACTAACAAAACCTATATTATGAAAACTAAATTCTTTTTCAGGTCGCTTCTGATAGCGGTTCTTGCAATTGGCATTTGCACTACCGCAGACGCCCAGCTCAAGGGAGTTCTCAACAAGGCCAAGAAGGCCGTGAAGGACAAGACCGAGAAAACCGTTGACAGGGCTGTTGACAATGCTCTCGGAGATTCCGACAACTCCACTTCAAATACTACCACCAGACCTTCCGAGAAGAAGACACAGACAACGAAGGTTGCGGCAAGGCCATCCGAGACCCAAACCACACAGGCAAAAACATACCCTTCCGGTCCGGAGATACCTCAGCTTATGGCCATGAACGAGTCGTATGGGGAATATGACGAAACGGGCAAATACATCAACAGTCTGGCCTGGGGCCTTAGAAAGACCTCGCTGTCGGATGCTAAAACTCTCGCACAAAAGCTTACTGCCAGAGCACAGTGGGATCTGAAAACTCTTGAGCAGCTGGATGATGTTGAAGACTATGAATTTGGACAGAAATTGATAAAGGAACTCAAGAACTGGCAGGCTTTCTATGTAACACTAGGCGAAATCACGAACCTGATCAGTTTCGCGCAGTTCCAGAAAGACAACAGCAATGGCTTATGGTACACCGAGGGTACTCCTATGATGATGTGCGGAATGTTCAAGGCTGGAGTTCCGGCCAGTGAGGAAGGTGTAAAAGGCGTCGGTAGAATCAGTTTCGCAAGAAAGAACGGAAAGGGCTTCTTCTGCGACGCCAAGCTTGATCCTGTATTTGCAGAGGAAGAAGAACTGGAGGTTGCCAAACTGGACTTGAATATGGCAACCAACATCTACACTTTGTTTGAGGGGTTCCCGATGGAATGGTGCAGGAGGTCTCAGCAGGGTGTTATGCAGGACCAGTTCGACATCTATTACCACAAGGCCCACTACTATGCCAATGCGCTTCAGGAAGCGATAAACGGCAATTCCTTGAGTAATCTGGAATTCAAGCCTATGCCTAAGGCCGGAGGCATGAACGCCTCTATGAATGCCAAGGCTCTCGCAGCGGAAAAGACAAAGACTCATAAGGATGTCGTTAAGGTTGTTGTAACCAGCAATTCCTGGGAGGTTCAGAAGAATCCGGCAGGTGTTCCAATCCGCAGGGTGATTTACGGCTATTCAATCGGAAACACCAAGCACGGCAAGATGGCAACCAAGGTATCCTGGGCGGAAGACTACCAGGGCGGCAAGTACGGCTCTCTGCACTGCTACGGAGTGGGAACCGAATCCTTCTATGTGAAATAGATTGGAACAGACAGAAGTTTACAGAAGGCTTTCACCGGAAGAGTTTGAAGACATCTCTTCCAGGATCTTGTTTGAGGACAACCACTACCTGATTTTCAACAAGAGAAGCGGGGAGATTGTCCAGGGAGACAAGACCGGAGACGAGCCGCTTAGCGAGACTCTCAAGGCTTTTATAGCGCAAAGAGACGGCAAGGCGGGCCAGGTGTTTATGGGAGTTGCCCATCGCCTGGACCGCCCTGTCAGCGGCGTAGTTTTGTTTGCCAAGACCGGCAAGGGGCTGGAAAGGATTAACGAGATGCTCCGCGACGGAGATGTACACAAGACCTATTGGGCTCTTGTCCAGACACCTATGGACGGAGTTCCGGACGGCGTGGCCATAGAGGACGGCTGGGTGGAGCTCCGCGATTATCTCTATCGAGACGAGAAGAAAAACAAGTCCTATCCGTTCAAGGGAAAGGGCACTCCACCCTCAGGATACAAGGAAGCCTGCCTGCTTTACAGGATAATCAAGGAACTGGACCGTTACACACTTCTGGAAGTGATGCTGCTTACCGGCAGGCATCATCAGATACGGTGCCAGCTCTCTTCCATAGGATGCCCGATCAAGGGAGACCTCAAATACGGGGCAAACCGCTCCAACAGGGACGGTTCCATCTGCCTGCACGCCAGAAGGATAGAGTTTATCCATCCAATCGGAAGGAAAGATGCTAAGGGGCAGTCAACAGGCAACGACCGGCTGATTAGCGTGGAGGCTCCCCTGACCGGAGAAATCGGAAGAATCTTGGGTTTATGAAACGAGCGGTAATAATGGGAGCGACCTCCGGAATGGGATGGGAGGTTGCAAGGATTCTGGCGGAAAAGGGATGGAAACTTGGCATTGCAGCCAGGCGGGAAGAAAAGCTTCAGGCACTTCAGGCTCTTTATCCTCAAAGCATTGAATGCCAGGTTATAGATATAGAACAGGAAAATGCTCCGGATTTACTGTTGTCTCTCATAGAAAAGACAGGTGGAATTGATCTGTATTTCCACGGCTCCGGAGTGGGATGGCACAACGAGGAACTTGATCCTTCGGTGGAACTCAAGACCTGTGCTGTGAACACCGTTGGATTTACAAGGATGGTTACTGCCGCCTGGAACTATTTCAAGGAAAACGGCGGCGGACATATTGCCGTCATCAGTTCAATTGCAGGAACGAAAGGCCTAGGCCCAGCACCTTCATATTCCGCCACAAAGAGCTTCGACAATACTTATATCCAGGCGCTTGCACAGTTATCGCGGAAATCAAAGTCCGGTATCAGGTTCACAGACATAAGGCCTGGCTTTGTGGACACTCCGCTTCTGGATACAACCAAGTATCACTATCCAATGCTGATGAAGCCCGATAAAGTGGCAAGGAAGATTGTCCGTGCTATTGAGCGTAAAAAGAGAGTCGCAATAATCGACTGGCGCTACAGAATCCTTGTGTTCTTCTGGCGCCTGATTCCCAACTTCATCTGGGAAAGAATCAAACTATAATTCTCCGTTACGGATTTGGGTGGAGGAAATGTTGTTAAGCGGGGCGTCTTCCAGGTAAAGGGCCTTGTATTTGCGGCACATCGTTTTGACTCTGTATCCTTTTCTTGGATAGACTATTACCTTGAACTCTCTTAGGATATCCTCCCCAAGATACCACTTGGGCATAATCTTAAAAGAATCCGCTCCAACCACAATAAAATATTCGGTATCCGGATTCCTTTTCTGGAGTTCCTTCATTGTGTTGAAGGTATAGAGCGGCTCGCTTAGGTGGAACTCGATATCGTTGACAGTAATCCCTTTGCACTTGACAGAATTCTTGGCCTCGATCTTCGGTTTTAATTCCTTGTTGAAAGCTCTTATTGCTTTTTTCAGGTCTTTGAGTCTTTGCTGCGGATCTGCCAGATTTGCCTTGTCCTTGAACGGGTTGTGAGGGCTGAGCACCATCTCGAAACGGTCTATGTCACAGTTGAGTATGACATATTCCGCCACGCCCAGATGACCGTAGTGGAGTGGATTGAAGGAGCCGAAGTACAAGGCTACGCGTTTCATCGCCGAGGCTATTTCTTTGCCTTCTTTGGCTTGAGGCGGGTAAAGAGGTTTACAAGCCTTTCTGCCTTGGCAAAGGATTCTTCCAGGACGTCGTTTACAAGAACCGTGTCGAACTTGGCGGCGTAGGTCATCTCCTCTGCGGCCTTGGCTATCCTGGTCTTGATGGCCTCATCGGAATCTGTGCCCCTGGCCCTGAGCCTCTGTTCCATAACCTCCAGGGAAGGCGGCATTATGAACACGGTGAATGCTTTTTCTCCGAAGATTTTCTTGATATTGACTCCGCCCTTGACATCCACGTCAAACATTATGACATTGCCCTTGGCCCAGATTCTCTCAACCTCGCTCTTGAGGGTTCCGTAGAAAGAACCCGGGTAAACCTCTTCGTATTCTACAAACTCGTTGTTCTTTACCCTTTTCTTGAACTCCTTGACAGAGAGGAAGTAGTAATCCTTGCCATCAACCTCCTGGCCTCTAGGGGCGCGGGATGTGGCGGAAACGGAGAATTCGAGTTTTCTGAAAGTCTTGAGAAGATGAGTGACTATTGTTGTCTTTCCGGCACCGCTCGGAGCGGAGAAAACCATAACCTTGTTGTCCATAATCCTTTTTCTTGTTATTACAAAGATAGTGGTATTTTTTACTATTTTTGCAACGGTTTTTAAAGCATTCAATAGATTATGGTATCTTACAAAGAGTTAGGCCTTGTAAACACCAGAGAGATGTTTGCCAAGGCGGTAGCAGGAGGATATGCCATTCCTGCATTCAACTTCAACAATATGGAGCAGCTCCAGGCCATCATAAAGGCTGCAGCAACAAAGAGATCTCCGGTTATTCTTCAGGTTTCAAAGGGTGCGCGTTCATACGCCAACCAGACTCTCCTCAGATATATGGCTCAGGGAGCAGTGGAGTATGCAAAGGAACTCGGATGGGAGAATCCTCAGATTGTGCTCCATCTGGATCATGGAGATACTTTCGAGACCTGCAAGAGCTGCGTTGATATGGGCTTCTCTTCAGTGATGATAGACGGAAGCTCCCTTCCTTACGACGAGAACGTTGCACTGACAAAGAAAGTTGTGGAATATGCACACCAGTTTGACGTGACCGTAGAGGCAGAGCTCGGTGTACTGGCAGGAGTTGAGGACGAGGTTGCGGCAGAGGAATCTCACTACACTCGCCCTGAGGAAGTTATAGACTTCACCAGCAAGACCGGATGCGACTCCCTGGCAATCTCCATCGGAACATCCCACGGAGCATACAAGTTCAAGCCTGAGCAGTGCACAAGAGACCCTAAGACCGGAATCCTGATTCCACCTCCACTGGCATTTGATGTGCTGGCAGAAATCGAGAAGAAGCTTCCTGGATTCCCGATAGTGCTCCACGGCTCGTCTTCAGTTCCACAGGAATACGTAAAGATAATCAACGAGAACGGTGGCAAGTTGCCAGATGCAGTGGGCATTCCTGAGGAGCAGCTCCGCAAGGCCGCAAAGAGCGCAGTCTGCAAGATCAATATCGACTCCGACTCCCGTCTGGCCATGACCGCTATGGTACGCAAGGTGTTCAACGAGAAACCTGGCGAGTTCGACCCTAGGAAGTACCTCGGCCCTGCAAGAGACGAGATGCAGAAGCTCTACGAGCACAAGATCGTGAACGTCCTCGGTTCAGACGGCAAGGCATAGCCGTTTATGGACGTTAAGGCCGTTTTCTTTGACATAGACGGGACACTGGTGTCATTCAAGACACACAGCGTAACCCAAAGTAATCTGGAAGTCCTTGATGCTCTCCGACGGAAGGGCATCAAGGTTTTCATTTCCACCGGCAGGATGCTGGGAATGACCAGTGTGCTGGACGGCATAGAATTCGACGGCTACATAGCCAACAACGGGGCCGCCATCTACGATTCCTCAAAGAAGATGATTCACGGAAGGCTTCTTCCCAAGAAAGAACTCTACGCTTTGAGGGAAAGGCTGAAGTCTAGTGATTTGCCTTCGTTTGCCGTTTCCTTCATGACGGCGGACAACTATTATCTGAACTGCAAGTCATCTCTGGCTGAGGATGTTGCCAGGGTTGTGGGAGTCGCGCCACCGGTACTCAGCAACATAGACTATATCGTTGAGATGGATGTCTATCAGATGTGCGTGTATCTGAAAGGCAAGGCTCTGGACGATGTGATGGAAGGCTGGCTTACAGGCTGCACCGCAAGCGTGTGGAATCCTGTGTTCGCAGACGTGAACGAAAAGGGTATCACCAAGGCCTACGGTATAGACAGGATGCTGGAGATATTTGGGATAGACCTACCTCAGACACTTTCCTTCGGCGATGGGGGAAACGACATCCCTATGCTGGAGCATACCGCAGTCAGTGTCTGTATGGGCAATGCCGACGAGGCAGTAAGGGCCGCTTCAGACTATGTGACGGAAACTGTGGATGAAGACGGCATTGCCAAAGCCCTTGTGCGCCTGGGTGTCCTGTAAATCAGATATGCCTTAGGATCAGGGCAGTGCACATCGTGATGATGATTATTGTCACGAATATCTTGATGAACTTTTCTCCTCCTTTTATGGAGGCGTATGATCCGGCTACTCCGCCGATGATGTTTCCTGCGGCGTAGATCAGGGCTATTCCCCAGTGAACCTGTCCGTAGATTATGAAAATAGCCAGGGCAAGCGGAGTATATACTACAACCGCAAACTGCTTGATGGCGTTGCTGCGGATCATATCCAGCCCCAGAAGGAAGAAACTGCTGAACATTATCAGAAGGCCCACGCCGGAATGGGTGAACCCGCCGTATACTCCGATGGCAGTGAAAATCAAGAAAATCCAGAAATCGCTGAGCCGGGATCCGGTATAACCTTCTTCTTCCTGTCTTTTCAAGGCCACTTTCTTGCGGTCCACGAAAAGAAGGATGGACATTATCGGGAGCAGAACTGCCATTACGATTTCTATGACCTTGACGTGCAGGACAGCTGCCAGAAGGGCTCCGAAGATGGCTCCGCAACCGACCGGTATGCCCACTTTCCACCCGGTTTTCATGTCCAGAAAGCCTTTCTTCTTGAAAATGACAGAGGTAGTGATGAACTGGAGAAGCACTCCGACCCTGGTTGTTCCGTTGGCCACGTTAATCGGGAGGCCCATCATCATGAACAGACCGTAGGATATGGCTGTGGCCATTCCGGCAATGGTGTTGATAAAACCCACGACAGCCCCGCAGCCTATCAGCAGGAGTATTATCCTGTAGTCCGTAAACGGGGTTGTACTCAAAAAGTTATGGAGCTGCTCGAACATCCGGCGGTTTCTTTTTTGCCCTTTTGGCAAATATACTGACAAAATGTCCACACTCCTAATAAAAAAGGGCGTGGCAAAGAAATTGTCATAGACTATTCCGGTTTTTAGACAGCTGAATAATCAAAAAATCAAATATTATGTCAAGACACAGGAACAAGAACAGAATAGAAAAGTTTGCCCAGGATCCGGAAGAGGAAGTCAAGGAGCAGACCGTTGAAAACCAGGAAACTGAGTCTCATGAAGAGGCCCCAGAAACCGAAGAGAAGACAGAAGAAAAACCTGCAGAGGAAACGGCGGAAAGCCTGCTTGAGAAGGAAAAGGAGAAGGTTGAGGCAGAGAAGAAGAAATATGTCTATCTGATGGCCGAGTTCGACAACTACCGCCGAAGGGTTTCCCAGGAGAAACTTGATCTGATAGATACCGCTTCCAAGGGTGTCATAAACGACCTCCTTCCTGTTGTAGACAACTTTGAGAGAGCTCTGAAATCTTTGGCCGAGTCTGAGGCAAGCGAGTCTGCAAGGATGGGTACTGAGCTGATTTACAAGCAGCTTCTGGATGTCCTGAAAAAGAAGGGCGTAACCGAGATAGAGGCTATGGGCAAGGAACTGGATACGGACGAGCACGAGGCAGTGGCCCAGATACCCGCTCCTGAGGAGGATCAGAAAGGCAAGGTTGTGGATGTTGTCCAGAAGGGCTACAAGCTCAACGGCAAGGTTATCCGCTTTGCAAAGGTTGTAATTGGAATTTAATGACAAGATGGCAGAAAAAAGAGATTATTACGAGGTGTTGGGCGTCTCCAAGGACGCTTCTGCGGACGAGATAAAGAAGGCATACCGAAAACTTGCCCTCCAGTATCATCCTGACCGCAATCCAGGAGACAAGGCAGCCGAGGAGAAATTCAAGGAGGCGGCCGAGGCATACGATGTGCTCAGCGACGAAAACAAGCGCAAGAGGTACGACCAGTTCGGTTTTGCCGGAGAGCAGGGCGGATTCGGTGGCGGTGCGGGATTCTCCGTTGAGGATATATTCCGCAACTTCGGAGATATTTTCGGAGGACATTTCAGCGGCGGTGGCGGCGGCTTCGGTGATATTTTCGGAGATTTCTTTGGCGGAGGAGCATCTTCCGGCCGTAGGGTAGAAAGGGGAAGCGATATCCGCATTCGCCTCAAACTCACCCTTGAGGAGATAATCAGCGGTGTGGACAAGAAGGTCAAGATCAACAAGATGTCCCCTTGTCCTGATTGCGGGGGAAAGGGTGCGGCATCGGATGCCGACATTAAGACCTGCCCGGATTGCCAGGGAAACGGCTATGTTGTGCGCCAGGCCCGCTCAATCTTCGGTATTACCCAGACTCAGAGCGTCTGCTCCCGTTGCGGCGGAACTGGAAAGATCATAACCAAGCCATGCCGCAAATGTGGCGGCAGCGGCCTTGTCAAGGCTCCGGAGGAAATCCACTTCAAGATTCCTGCAGGCGTTGCCCAGGGCATGACTCTAACCGTTCAGGGCAAGGGTAACGCGGCTCCGCATGGAGGCGTAAACGGAGATCTCCAGGTACTTATCGAGGAGGAACCGCACAAGGATTTTGTAAGAGACGGCAACGACCTTATGTACCCGCTTTTCATCAGCATTCCTGATGCGATTAACGGCTGCGAGGTTGAGATTCCGGCTATCGGCGGCAAGATCAAGGTCAAGATTCCTGCTGGCTGTCAGAGCGGCAAGGAACTTAGAGTCAGGGGAAAAGGCATTCCGGACGTAAACGGTTACGGAAGGGGAGACCTTCTGATATATGTCCAGGTTTGGATTCCGTCCCGCCTTAATTCCGAGGAGAAGAAGCTTGTGGAGAAGCTTCGCGAGTGCGAATCTTTCAAACCTATACCTTCCGGAGACGACAAACGGAGTTTTCTTTCCAAGATAAAGGGATTCTTCAAGTAATTCCGTAAATTTGCCATATCGGCGAAATGATTATGGCAGATTCCAGATTAATACAAAAGAAAGCGGTGCAGGCTTTGTTCTGCGCTGCTTTCTTGTTGCTGTGCGGGGTGGCCCGCTCTCAGGATAAGGGCGTGGACTATGACCGTCAGAAGGAGGTTACGGGCAGGTTTATCGTGCCTATTGAAACCTATAACGGTTTTGCCGGAACATACGGGGAACTCAGGGGAAACCATTTCCACTGTGGCCTGGATATGAGGACCAGCGGAGTGGTCGGCCGTAAAATCTATGCGGCAGACGACGGCTATGTCTCCAGAATCACAATCAGCCCTTGGGGGTACGGCAATATGATAGAGGTAACCCATCCGTCCGGTTACAGGACAATCTACGGCCATCTTCTGGGATTTGCGCCAAAATACAAGAAACTTGTCACTGAAAAGCAGTATGCCGAGGAGAGTTGGGGGCAGTATCTGGACTTTCCACCGGACAGCCTTCCGGTAAAAAGAGGGGATCTGATAGCATATTCCGGCAATACGGGATCTTCCGGAGGCCCGCATCTTCATTTTGAGGTTCTGGACGAGAACGGTGTCCCTGTTAACCTGCAGATAACCCGTATTTTTAATCTTAAGGACAATGAAAGCCCTGTTCTCCGCGATATAAGAATCGTTGGATGCACTCCGTTTTACGGCACCCTTTATACTTTCCCGGTAAAAACGGAAGGAGACACGGTAAGGGTTCCGAAATCCTTCTACCTGGCAGTGGACTCATACGATGTGATGGCCGGAACTCCGGGTAAACTCGCGGTTTACAAGTATGAGACTTTTCTGGACGGGGAGAGCTTCTTCTCCTTTACAGAGGGCAACATCCCTTATTCAGACGGAAGATATATCGCGAGCCTTCTGGACCATCCACTGAGAAGGGCTACGGGCCGCTATTTCGTGAAGACTCAGATAGATCCGAACAATGCTCTTTCAGACCGTATAACCGCAGAGAATGGGGGTATAGTCACTATCGGCGATACTCTGGTCCATATAATAAAGGTTGAGGCTACGGATGTCTACGGCAACAAGACTGTAAAGGAAATGAGCGTAGTCCGCTGCGATTCCCTCTTTGCAGGAAGCGTTCCGTTTGCTCCGGAAGGGGAATTTGCCGCCTGGGACAGGGAGAACAAGTTTTTCTTCGATGGTCTGGCCGTAACAATCCCGGAGAATGCGTTTTACCGCAGTGCATTCTTCAATGCCCGCAAGGTAAACGATTCCTACGCTCCTCAGAAAAACGTTCCGGCAATGAGCCCGCTTTGGCACATCGGTGACGAGAATATTCCTCTGCACAAGTCCTTTACATTGACTCTTAAATGCAATATCCCTGCGATGTATCTCTCCAAGGCCGTTGTTGCAAGGGTTGGCCGCGGAGGCTCCCTTTCCTCCATTGGCGGCACCGTAAATGCCCTTACAGGGGAAATTACAGCCACCGCCGGATCTTTCGGGACGTTCTGCGTTACCGCTGATATGACTCCTCCTGTAATCTCATTCAAATTCAAGGAAGGCGCTGCAATTAAGGGATCATCCGTGAAAATCGGGATAGATGACAGTATTTGTGGAATAAAGGAGTTTCGCTGCGAGATAGACGGGCATTGGGTAGTTGCCCCCCTGGACGGCAAGACCGCCACGGTGGAGATCCCGCTCCAGGATGCAAGGATTGCAAAGGGCAAGAAGCACCGGCTGAAGGTTACGGTAGAGGACAATGTGGGCAACAAGGCAACTGAATACAGAAATTTCACTTGGTAATAATATGAAAAAGATATATGACTTTGACGGCGGAGTGGACATTATCGGCCTTATGAGCGGAACTTCGCTGGACGGGCTGGATATCTGCCTGGCCCGTTTTTTCCTCCGCGACGGGAAATGGTCTTACAAGACTCTCATTGCTGAGGATGAGAGTTATCCTGCAGAGCTTAAAGCGAGGCTTTCCCGTGCCCAGACAATGACTGCCGAGGAATATGCACTCCTGCATTCCGATTACGGCCTGTATCTTGGAGAAAGAGTGAAGGCGTTTATGGAAAGGCACTCTCTGAGGGATATTGCGGCTATTGCTTCCCATGGCCAGACTGTGTTCCACCAGCCGCACCTCAGGTTTACGGGCCAGATTGGCAGCGGAGCCGGTATAGCCGCAATAAGCGGTGTGGACACAATCTGCGATTTCCGCACCACGGACGTGGCGCTTGGCGGCCAGGGAGCCCCGCTTGTCCCGGTCGGAGACAGAAATCTCTTCGGGGAATACGACTATTGTCTCAATATCGGCGGTTTTTCCAACATTTCCTCAGAAGGAACCAGAAACGGCAAGGCTGTTAGGGTTGCCCACGACATTTCTCCTGTGAATTATGTCCTGAACCATTATACCCGCGGAATCGGGCTTGAATATGACAAAGACGGTGAGATTGCCCGCAGCGGCAGCATACATCGCGATCTTCTTAAGCAGCTTAACGCCCTTCCGTTCTATTCTATGGAAGGTCCTAAGTCCCTGGGCCGTGAATGGGTGGAAAACGAGGTTATTCCTCTGATAGAGGCTGCCAGGGGAGAGGGCGGCAATCCACTGTCCCTTGCAGACAAGCTGGCAACCTTCACCGAGCACGCTGCCTACCAGATTTCTCTGAACGTAAGGCAGAATAACGCAGAAAAGGCCAAGGTGCTTGTTACTGGAGGCGGGGCCTTCAACAAGTATCTCCTGGAAAGGATGTGTTTCAATGCTCCACATGCGCTGTTCATAGTTCCTGACGAGATTACCGTAAAGTTCAAGGAAGCCCTGATTTTCGCCTTCCTGGGAGCCCTCTATCTGGCGGACATGCCAAACTGCATGAGCAGCGTTACGGGTGCCGAATATGACTGCATTGGAGGCGCTATGTATAAAGCAGGCCGCTAGAAACGCTTTTTCTTCAGATATTTTTGGAAGTTTGCAAATAAGTTGTATTTTTGCAGTCCCAAAACCGAAGGCAACCTCTTGTATAGGCCAAGGCGGCCGTAAGACACTGTAAAATTGGTTGATAGTGCTTTTGGTACAATGTTGCCGATTAAATTATTAAAGAAATGGACTTAATTAAAGTAGCTCAGGAGGCATTTGCCGGCGAGAAAAAAGAGTTCCCTGCATTCAAGGCAGGTGATACCGTAACCGTTACCTACAAGATCAAGGAGGGTGACAAGGAGAGACTTCAGAACTTCAAGGGCGTATGCCTGCAGAGAAGGGGAGCCGGCCAGACCCAGACATTTACGGTTAGAAAGATATCCAACGGTGTAGGAGTTGAGAGGATATTCCCTCTGAATTCACCTTTCATCGAGAAGATCACCGTAGATAAGGTAGGTAAGGTTAGAAGGGCAAGAATCTTCTATCTCCGCGACCTGACCGGTAAGAAAGCTCGTATCAGAGAGAAGAGCTTCGCAAAGACAGAGAAAAAGGCTGAGTAATCGGCCTCAACCGGCTCCGTAGCTCAATTGAATAGAGCATCTGACTACGGATCAGAAGGTTGCAGGTTTGAGCCCTGCCGGAGTCACAAAAAAGGATGGTCAAAAGGCCATCCTTTTTTTGTTTTCCTTTACAGGAATCTACCTTGCAAAAACTCTACAATCGCGTTTTTAAAACCCTACAAAATGCGCTTTAGATGCATTATTATAGGGTTTTGAACTCTACAATGGGTATTTTATATATTCTATTTGCCTATATTTGTTGTTAGAAATAGCAAATGGAATATTTATGGGTATAACAGATATCTTTTCCAGGAAATCAGGCAGGCTCGAAAAGAGCATAGGCGGCCTGATGGAGATAGTGGACCAGTCCCTGCTGGTATTCAGGGAGGGAGTCAAGAACTATCTCTATGAAGATGAGGAGAGTTTTGCGGAGAATCTTGGGAAGATGGCTAACCTGGAAGCGGAAGCATCTTCCCGTGTCAAGGAAATCGAGAATATTCTCTACTCAAGAGGTTATCTGATCCGTTCCAGGGGAGACATCATGAGGCTTCTGGAGAGATTCGACCATATTTTCATCATTATAACCACGGACCTCATCCAGTTCGAGATAGAGTCTCCGAAGATACCTTCCGAGCTGAAAAGAGAATATGTCAAGCTCAGCGAACTGGCTGCGATGGCTGCCGAGAGCACAATTCCTGGCACAAATGCCTATTTCACATCGCCGCATTCCGTGGCTGAAACTACGGCCAGGGTATATTTTTATGAAAAGGAGGCAGTAAAGCTCTCCCAGTCCATAAAGAGGACGGTTTTCCACAATATGGACAACCTCAAGCTCAGCGAGAAGTTCCACTTGAGATATTTTGCGCTGCATATCGAGGATCTGGCAAAGGCTGCCGTAAAGGTGGCCGAGCAGCTATCTGTAATGACTATCAAACGAGCCCTCTAAATGGAATCCCTCCTTTACATAATCCTTTCCGTGCTGTTTGCCGGAGTGATGCTGATGCTTCTGGATCTGCCATATATAAGCGGAAGCATTCTGGCATCCGGTGCCGGAGAAAGGATTGCTGTAAGGATTCTGATGCCGGTTCTTCTTCTGGGAGGCCTTGTCCTTCCTATAATCTTTCCGGAATACTTTAGCCAGATGACATCCGGACTAATGAGGCCGGAGAATGTATGCAATGTGCTTCCTGTGGGTATTGCTACGGCCGTTACGGCTATCATAGTGCTGGGCTTCAGCCGCTATGCCGCCGTACCGTTTGCATTTGTGGCATCCGTTGCCGGAATGGGGCTGGCTTGCGGAAATGTTTTGACTTTTGGGGAAGCGATGCCGTATGTTATTTCCTGGATTGCGGCTCCATTGCTTTGTGCACTGGTTTCTGCAGGCATATATGCCTTCTTTGCTTTTGCAGGAAGAAGGCACAAGACACATCTGGCGCGGTCCGAGGGACGGTATCTTGACGCCGCAACATTTGTTGCGATTTTGCTTCTGCCCGTAGTTGCCGCCAATAACTCGCTTGTTTTAGGTTTCCTTCCTTCATCTTTAGGAGAGATTGCGGTCTGGGTGACTTTAGGATGCGCCCTTGCAATACTTCCGTTTGTGCTCAGGCACATAACAATGAGCAAATGGAACATCGCCGATTATGAGCTTGATACTAATCCGCAGTCAATTATCAGCCTTATGCTGGGTATGCTGGCTTGCTTTGCACTGTTCTCCAGCCCGATTCCTGGCAAGATAGGTTTGGCGGCCACTCCGCTTCCTGCAGGAACACTGTATTTGGCTGCCCTGGCTGGCATAAGCCTTTTCAGCAAACGCACACTTGTTGACGGTCCAAATCTGCTGAAGGGAATCGTCTCTACATATATTTCTCCGGTGCTGGCATTCCTGCTGTCTTTCTCCCTGGGAAGGGTTATGGACGGGGCACTCACGGGCACATTCATTGTTCTTGGAATAATTATACTGATTGCCGGTGTGGTAATCTATATGAGGGTGCAGAGCCGCAGGATTATTAATCAGCAGATTGCGCGTGCGCATGAGCAGCAGGTTTATTCCACGAGGAAATCCCTTTCCGCACTGGAAGTCAGGGCGGAGATGACAGAGAAAGACCTTCTAAATAAACTGGATGTCAAGCGCAAGGAACTTGTGGACTTTGCCATGGGAATCAGCGACCAGAAAGATTATATGGAAAATGTGCTGGAGCAGCTCAAACAGGTGCGCACGGCAAAAGAGGGGGCCGAGAAGGACGCCAGGACTGACGAATTGCTCAGGTCGCTGAGGGAAAGGATGTATTTCACAAGGGAGATGAACGACTTCTACGCCCGTAGCGAAGAGCTCCACAAGGACTTCAACGAGCGTCTGGCGGAAAGTTTCCCTAACCTTACAGAGAACGAGCGTAAGCTTGCCAACCTGCTCAGGCAGGGTTTCTCAAGCAAGTATATCGCATCGCTGATGAATATAACTCCCAAAAGTGTAGAAATAAACCGCTATCGCCTCAGGGCCAAACTGGGCCTGACACGCAGCGAAAACCTTATAAATTTCATTAAATCAATTTAATCTTTATTAACACCTTTAATTAACTACTATGCGTAAAACATTATTATTACTGGCGATTTCAGTTCTGGCAGTCCAGACAGTATTCGCCCAGGAGAACGTAAAGCGCAACCAGTACGGAGTAGCCGTCAAGTCAGACAAACTCGACGTTGAGGCTCAGGACGGTATCTTGGTGCTTGAATCTCCTACCAGCGCCTACAAGCTCTGGTTCGACACCCGTATCCAGGCTGACGGAGCAGTGTTCTTCGGTCAGGACAAGGATTACGACAAGATCGGTAACGCAACCAGCATCCGCCGCGCCCGTTTTGCCATCAAGGGTCAGCTTAACGAGAGCTGGTACGGAGAGTTCGATATGGACCTCGCAGACGGTCTGATAGAACTCAAGGACGCTATCGTACGTTACACCGGAGTTCCAAACCTGGATCTTCAGGCAGGTAACTTTAAGGAGAATTTCTCAATCCAGCGTAACACAACTTCCCGTTACCTCCAGTTCATGGAGAGGCCAATGGTTACTTCCGCTCTGGCTCCTAGCCGCCATCTCGGTATCAACGCCAAGTATGCAAAGGACTGGTTCTGGGGATCTCTCGGTGCTTTCACCCAGGAAGTTGCAGGTGCAGAGGAAGAAGGTTATGTAAAGGATAACAACAAGGATTATGGCCGCAACACCGGTTACTCAATTACCGGTAAGGTTGTTTTCCGCCCTCTCTACAAGATGCAGGACGCAAGTCTGCACATCGGTTTTGCAGGATCTTACCGCAGGGCTCTGACCAGCGTAGATCCTAAGGAGTTCGGAACATACCGTGCAAGCGCACGTAACTCCACAAGCCTCAACCGCAAGAAGTATATCGATACCGATGCGCTCCCTGGATTCTCCCACAATTTCCTGTGGACAGTTGAGGTTGCAGGTCACTATCAGGGACTCCGCTACGAGACCGCATACATCGGTGACAACGTTCATTTCCACAAGAGT
Organism: Bacteroidales bacterium; assembly: GCA_017548505.1. Taxonomy (GTDB): domain Bacteria; phylum Bacteroidota; class Bacteroidia; order Bacteroidales; family UBA932; genus Egerieousia. The sequence continues at coordinate 16,366 of JAFYZX010000022.1, forward strand.
GCAGCAGACAACAAGACCAAGAACTTTGGCGGATGGTATGCCCAGGCAGGTTACCTTCTGTTCGGCGGAAGCCAGAACTATGATGCCAACGGCGGCAAGTACACCAAGGTTAACCGTGGACAGAAGTGGGGCGATATCGAGCTTTGCGCACGCTACGAGTACTGCGACCTCAACAACGCCAACATTTACGGTGGTGCTGCAGAGGCTTACACAGTAGGTCTGAACTGGCTGGTTAACAATAACGTGAAGATTATGGTCAACTACCAGTACAACAACAACGACCGTTATGCAAACGGCAAGGGCAAACTCTTTGTTGGCCACGATGCCGCTGGAAAACCAACCAAGGACTACACCAAGGTTGTAGAGGGTAACAAGAAGGCAGGCGTTGACTACCACATGCTTGCAATCCGTTTTGAGGTTGACTTCTAAAATTGACAGAGATTATGAAAAAGATATTTTTAGCTGCATTTGCATTTTTGTTTGCTTTCACATCTTGCGTTAAGGACGAAATGTATCCTTACCCAACCATAGCAGACATTTCCAACACCATCGCATACGATGAGACAGAGGATGTTACTGTTACGGCTCTCGTAACCGCATTCGTTGATATTCAGGAAGTTAATCTTTTCTACAAGACAGGCAGCTCTGCCGCTCAGAAAGTTAAGATGACCGCTTCCGGCAACACTTACACCGGAGTTATCCCAGCCATGCCGATGGGAACAGAGGTTACTTATTACATTGAGGCTGCCACCAGTGGCGGAACCACCACTTCACCGGAAGGCAAGTACACTGTAGGAGTAATTCCTATCGACTTTACTCCATTGAAGCTCAACGAGCTTAACGGAAACGACAAGTTCATCGAGATTATCAACACCGGATCTTTTCCTATTAACATCAAGGGCATCAAGATTTTCAAGGATACCAAGGATGTATGGACCGGTCCTAACCGCGATCTGGACGCAGGTGCGTTCCTGCTTCTCTACAGCGAGGACGTTGTAGGTTCAGGCGGAGCTCACGAGGGGTATGATCCTGAACTCGTATTCACTTCCGGTCTTTCTGCAAAGAAGGCTGTAAGGGTACAGCTCACCGATCCTGTCAAGAAAGATCTGGACGACTTCAACCTTGTAACCGTATCCAAGACAGCTCCTGCTTCCTACAGCCGTGTTCCTGACGGAACAGGTAACTGGTTCTTCACTCCTGGCACTCCAGGCGCAAAGAACTCTACAGATAATTCAGACCCTGTAACCGGACTTATGTAATTCTTAAATATTCAACGATATGGGAGAATTAAAAATCGGTGAAATAAGCAAGCCGCGCTTTGAATTCCGCAGCTTCGGACAGTGCTTCTGCGAGGCTCACAAGAGAATGGCACGCCTTTCCGCTCCAGTTCCTGAGAAGGTTTGGGAGAGGCAGAGCGACGAGATATATATCATTTCCGCAAAGAACGACATCAACAACACCAAGATCCGTAACGGCAAGATGGACATCAAGACATTTGTCCAGAGCGTTGACGGTCTTGAGCAGTGGAACCCTCTGATGAAGGGAGAGTTTCCTATCAGCCGCGAGGTTCTGGAGAAGGAAGTTTTCCCTGCTTTCATGGTAGAGATGCCGGCTCTTACGAAGGATACCTACACATACGAGGAATTCATCGCGATGGTAAAGGCCAATCCGGACCTTGCCGCAGTAAGAGTTCACAAGCAGCGCTTTGGCTATATGGTCAACGATACTATCTGCGAGGTTGGCAATGTCCTGATCAACGGAGCCAAGGTTGTTACCATCAACTCCGAGTCTACCGAAATCGAGGATATCAAGAAGACCATCAAGGACGTGGGTCTCGAGGGTGTTGAGAACATCAATTACCTCCAGGCTATAAAGCGCGTTATCGGAATGAGTGACAAACCTTTAGCAAACGAATAGCATGGCACAGGAAATAGAACGCAAATTCTTGGTCAAGGGCGACTTCAAGGATGCCGCCTTCAAGGCCACCCGCATCACCCAGGGTTATCTTAGCAGCGTGCCTGAGAGAACCGTAAGGGTAAGGGTTAAGGGAGACAAGGGCTTCATCACCATCAAGGGTATTGGTTCCGACAGCGGAGCGAGCCGCTTCGAGTGGGAGAAGGAGATTCCTGTTTCCGAGGTTCAGGATCTTCTTAAGATCTGCGAGCCAGGCGTCATAGACAAGACCCGTTATCTTGTAAAGGCCGGTGAGCATACCTTCGAGGTAGACGAGTTCTACGGAGACAACGAGGGACTTACCGTGGCCGAGGTTGAACTCGGCAGCGAGAGCGAGGCTTTCGACAAGCCTGAATGGCTGGGTGAAGAAGTCACTGGAGATGTCAAGTACTACAACTCCATGCTGATGAAGAACCCGTACAAGAACTGGAAATAATGGACGTACTGGACCTGAACAACTATAAGATCGAGAAGCTGCCGAAGATGCAGAAATCCGGCTTCGAGCGGACCATGCAGCGCTTCGGCGGCCCTCTCGCTATCTTGGTGTTCATCCTCTTGTATTATGTTGTCAAGATTTCCTTCCTGGACAATCTTGACACCGGTTCCCTCTCGGGTGCGGCGCTTAAGCGTTTCAATGAGCTGGGGTTTGACGGCTTCGTCAGGGCAAACTATGCCATGCTCGCCATCTTCGTGGCGGCCATAGTGCTCTGGATCACCGAGGCCATACCGAATTATCTGACCTCCCTCATTGTAATCCTCGCGATAGTGCTGACCAACATCACCACGGACAAGACGGCCTACGCCCAGCTCGGACATCCTGTGATGTGGCTGAACATACTCTCCTTCGTGCTGGCTTCGATGCTCGTGAAGACTCAGGTGGCAAAGAGATTCGCCCTTTGGTTCGTGCTCAAGTTCGGCAAGAGCGCGGGAGGCGTGATCTTCAGCTTCATCGTCATCAACCTGGTTCTTTCCGCTTTCATATCGGCGACTACGGCAAAGGCTGCCATCCTGCTTCCGATCATGATGGTGATTTGCGCCATTTACGGAGCAACCGGCGGTGAACACCGTAACAACTTTGGACGTAACCTGATGCTGCAGAACCTCTTCCAGATCAATCTGGGAGCCAACGCCTTCCTTACCGGATCGGGAGCGACCCTGCTTGCAGGATCCCTGATCGCAGGAGCGCTTGGCATCGGCTCTTTCAGCTATCAGGACTGGTTCAAGGCCGCCTTCCCTATGAATGTGCTCCTCATTCTGATCGGCTGGTTCGTTGGAACCAAGATCATCTTCAGGATGAAGAAAGAGGAGAAGAAGCCTCAGATCGAGGGTGGTATGGAAAGGCTCCGCGAAGAGCTGAAATCTATGGGCAAGATGAAGGGAATAGAGTACAGGGCTATCGCGATCTTCCTCTGCGTGCTGATTCTTTGGGCAACCGACAAGCAGCACGGCATCAACCAGACGGCAGTTGCCTTTCTGGGAGCCGTTGTAGCTTTGATGCCTAGGATCGGCATTGTCAAGTGGAACGATGTGGATATTCCTTGGCATCTCCTCCTGTTCTCGGCCGGAGCCTATACACTGGGAGCCGGTCTGGATGCAACAGGCCTTCCGGGAACAGCTGTCAATGCGGCCTTCGCTTCAATGGGAATCACTGCACAGACCCCTTATTGGGCTCTGTATATGATACTTACGAGCACCATGCTCCTAAGTGCCCTGATTTTCCAGAGCAAGACAATGCAGACGCTCATCTTTGTTCCGATCGCCATTGGAGTGGCCCAGAGTTTCGGTTATCCGATAATGAGCCTGGCGTTCCCGATCGCTATGCTGGTAGGACACGTTTACGTGCTTCCGTTCAACAGCAAGCCGGCTGCCCTGCTCTACACCACGAACCAGTACGGCTGGAGCGATACATTCAAGTTCGGAATAACTATGATGTTCATCAGCTGGCTGATGATACTTCTTTGGGGCCAGACCGTCCTCCACTGGTTCGGTTACACCCCGGGATTATTTTAAACAATTAACTACAAAGGCATTATGACAATCGACTGGAACTTTATACTTAGAATATTCATCGCCGGATTGCTTGGCGGACTCATCGGCTTTGAAAGGGAGATGAGGGCAAAAGAGGCCGGAGTGCGTACCCATTTCGTGGTTGCGCTCGGCAGTGCCCTGTTCATGATTATCTCCCAATTCGCTTTCAAGGGCGTTCACGACGAAGCCCGAGTGGCGGCGCAGGTGGTTTCCGGAATCGGTTTCATAGGTGCCGGAGTAATAATCTTCCAGAAGAACGCGGTCCGCGGCGTAACAACCGCGGCCGGTCTCTGGGTAGCTGCAGCCATAGGCTTAACCTGTGGAGCCGAGATGTATTCATTGGCTATCGCAGCTTCTTTGTTCACCATAATATGTCTTGAAGCTATGCATTTTTTTACCCACAGGTTTGGAGAAAAGGCCCTGACCATCAACATTTCATCCCCGAGCAGTGAGCAGCTGTCCGGCATTATCAAGTCTATCAAGGATATGGGAGCTGATATCCAGCTTCTTACAGTAGTGGATGATGTGGCCACATTCCAACTCCACGTTAAGCAGAAAGAGTATCTGTCCACCATAGACAAACTCCTTCTTTTGTGCAAGGGCCTTAAACTGGAAATCTCCTGATCTTAGAATCTATAGCCGACAGTCATATAGAATTTACGGTGCTTGGGGGAGAGGAAGAAAGCGTTGCCGTATTTAGTTAATCCCAGGTCATAGCCGGCACTGACGGTTATATTATTCTGTATATCCACACCAGCCTTCACGCCTATTCCGAATTCAAAACGATTTCCAGATTGCAATTCTCCATCATCAACCTTAAAGAATTTGTGGTTGTATTCAAAGTCTGTCCCGCCGTAATTAATCTTGCTCTTGTATTTTCCTGTCAAGCCAAATCCCAGATATCCTCCTGCCTCAGCAAAGAGGGAATACTTTTGTTTAGGATTGAACAGGTATCCAAGATGAAGGGGAACTTCTAGATAGGTTGTCTTTATACTTCCTTTACTTGTGGAAGTAAGCCCCAGATACTTGAAGTTTTCAAGATTCCACTTGAAACCTTTTTGAAGGAAAGTAATACCGGAATTGGCATATAAACCAGATAATTGCATAAGGTTAGTCTGCGCCGCTCCATAATAGAGCATGGCCCTGTAACTGAATCCAATCATTACGCCTCCAACAGGATCCATCATTCCTTCAGAAGTTTTGGAGTTGGAAATTCCTATGCCTGCAAATACTTCCGATTTGTTGAGTTCCTGTCCATAACCGGTTACAGAAAGAAGTATGGCCGCTATCAGTAAAAGCTTTTTCATGTTAGTGTCTTGTTAATTGCTACGAAGTTAGCAAATAATTATATTTGTAGAAAGTGATTATATGGTTGAATTTAAGTTATGATAAAGAAGATAATTCTCTCTATTTGCCTGTCTATGTTTATTTTGCCTGCCGTTGCACAGGTGCGCGGCGATGTGCAAAAGCAGTCGGACGGCTATCAGTGGCCGACGGACGAGGCTGTGCTTCAGAAGCTTGAGAAATGGCAGGACCTGAAGTTCGGTGTCCTTATGCATTGGGGAATCTATTCCGTGCCCGGAATCATTGAATCCTGGAGCATCTGCAACGAGGACTGGATAAGAAGGCCTGAAGGCTCAATATACGAGGATTACAAGAAGTGGTATTGGGGGCTCAGCGATGAGTTTAACCCTGTTAAATTCAATCCGGAGCAATGGGCTGAGGTCTTTTCCCGCGCCGGAATGAAATATATGATCTTCACCACTAAGCACCACGATGGTTTCTGCATGTTTGATTCGGAATACTCCGATTACGGCATCGCCCACGGCCCGTTCAAGGATAATCCCAGCAAGGATGTTGCAAAATATGTGTTTGAGGCCTTTCGCTCAAAGGGCTTTATGATAGGGGCATACTTTTCCAAGCCGGATTGGCATCACAAAGGTTTTTGGAATCCTTATTACGCAACTCCAAACCGCCATCCAAACTACGATATCAAGAAGAAGCCGGAATGGTGGCAGAGCTATGTGACATACACCAAGAACCAGCTAAATGAACTTACAGGCGGTAAATACGGAAAACTTGACATCCTCTGGCTGGATGGAGGCTGGATAACCGGAGATCAGGTAGGTATCAACGAGATACTCCCTAATGCCAGAAAAGTAAGTCCTGGCCTGATCTGCGTGGACCGCACCATCAAAGGTCCTAATGAAAACTACCAGACTCCGGAGCAATCCATTCCGAAAACCCAGATAAACAATCCGTGGGAAAGCTGCATCACCCTGACAGACAGCTGGGGATGGGTTCCTAACGCAGGATTCAAATCATCAAGGAAGGTAATTGGCATTCTGGCAGAAATAACCGCCAAGGGTGGCTGTCTGGTTCTCGGTGTCGGACCTACTCCTGAAGGCCTGATAGAGGACAAGGCCATCCCGATCCTCGAAGAGATAGGGGAATGGCTTTCCCGCTGCGGAGAAGCAATCTATGCCACTCGTACGACGGAAAACTACAACCAGGAAAACCTCTGGTTCACAGTCTCAAAGGATGGCAAAAGCCTCTATGCGGTCTATGCCCTGAAAGACGGAGAAACTCTTCCGGAATCAATTTCCTGGAATGGTAATCTTCCTATGGGAAAAGTAAAACTTCTTAACACGGGCAAAACTGTAAAAGCCAAGATCAAGGACGGTGTTGTTACAATTACGCTTCCAAAGAATCTCAGGCAGGAACCTTTGGCTTTTTTGTTTAACTTTGATTTTTGAAAATTGTTTCACTTCAATAGTATCCAATTATGAAAGCCTTAGCAGTAACCGTAGCGCTGATCTCTTTTCTTCTTATTCACGAAGGAACATACGCGCAAGTCACCCCGGTAAGCAATGCTGCCTGTGCGGAATGCGGTGGAGTAGGGGCGCACAAGCCATCCTGCCGCCATTATGTGGCTCCAAACAATGACTCTGAGAGTTCATCGCAGAGTACTACACTTAAGCCTAATGTCCGCCAATCTACCAAGGGCGACGAGCCTTATACAGACAGCGATAATTTTTCTTCAGTTGAGGGCAAGCCTCTGACTAACAAGGAGTACTGGAGTATACTGATGGATGTCTGCACAGTGTGCGGAGCCAAGAATAACCATTCGCACACGGAGGATTGTGTTATTGGCAGAAGTTATAAATGGTATAAAGAGTATTCCAACCAAGGCAAAAAGTGGGATGCCATCCGTATGAGGGACAACATCGTTCAGTTGAAACTCGGCACGGCAAAAGGAAAGGCAATGCTCGCCGCAATGCGCAACCCTTCCGGCGCCAAACCTTCAACCACCACAACCAATTCGGCATCCAAACCAGCCACTAATACATCAACAAATACCAGCACGAGTCTGAAGGACTACACCCCGGCACCGGAAAAACCGAAACCGGCTGTAGGCAATCCTGTTATGCCTCGTCCGATAATGACTCGCACTCCGGAGTTTTCCGGAATAAATGAGCACAGCATCGTCTATGACAAACCTCAAAGCATAGACGGAGAGCATCCATGGGGAACGGTGGATATGAACGCTTTTCGCCAAAGCCAGAAAGGCGGCTGGGGGGTATTCGCCGATTATGACATTGAGCGTTACACAAATACCCCTAATGGCGTTGTAATTCTGGGTAAACGACAGCCAGACGGACATATCTTGTGGATGTGGTTGTCTTTCGACAAGGATACCGGGAAATATCGGGCGTATGAGAGTGAGAATGAAGAAGAAGACCAGAGCGGCAAAAAGGTGACGCTAAAGGATGTCCGGTTCGACGCAGAAGGAGAAATTCTGGTAAAAGAGTATTCGGATGGCTATAAAAGAGTTACCAATGTCTTTGGGAAATACATTGCCTCCGGTTACAACATTAAAGTACTTCCAATGAAGGTTGACGGGCACCGTATCGTCGCTCACGGACAGGATCCAACCAGAGGAAAACTCGCAAACGAGATCTGGGTTTATGACGACACAGGAAAACGTATCGCCAATGGAGAAGAACTTGAATATTTCGACGATGCCATTATCGCCCGCTCCAAGGGATTTGCCACTTTATATAACTGGAAAGGCCAAAGCATCTATTTTGACAAGGGTGGCTGGACATCAAACTATGCGGATGAAATACAGGCTTTCACCAGCGACAAAGGACGCTATTATGTGATCAAGGTCAAGGAAGGGCGATATGCTCTTGAAACCCAGGACTTCCGCCCTGTAGGAGGCTTCTACTCAACCGCCCAGGAAGCTCACGATGCATGGAACAGGCTTGTTCCGTGATACTGAGGGGCATGAGAATCTGAGGCTATCTGCTCCAGATTTCCAGGTCTAATGCCTTTTCCTGCAATAATTGTGATTCTTTCGTCAGCCTGTTCTACCAGACGGGCTATGTTGAACCTACCCGCAAAAGCATCTTCCATATTTCCGGAAGTGAGAAGGTGAGAGCAACCCAGGAAAATGATTTCTTCCAGTGCTTTCTCAGGATTTGCTACCTGGTCAAAGGCCCTGTGGAAAGTAACAGGTTTTCCGCCCACCTCAGCCATCAGTCTTTTCATCGCCGAGATATCAACCTCATTTTCAGGCGTCAGACATCCGAATACAAAACCGTTTATTCCCGTTTCCTTGTATGAGCGGATATCCTCAATCATCTGCAGGATTTCTTCTTCAGAATAGACGAAGTCTCCTCCCCGCGGACGGATCATCACGTTTATGGGAATCGTTGAAACAGAAAGGGAATCCGAGAGCAATTGCCTGGATGGAGTTATGCCTCCAAGGTCTATCCTTTCGCATAATTCTATGCGGCTAGCCCCGTTTTCGCAGGCTTTTTTCACCTCCTCAAGGCTTGTGCAGCAGCTTTCCAGATATAGTTTCCCGTTACTCATAGCACAAAAGTAATCAAATTCCTTTTTTTGTTAAATTTGCAGATATGAGAAAGATTCTTGCATTTGTTTCAGCGATAGTTGTTTTTTCTGCTCTTCTTGGCTCCTGCTCACGTGAAAGGGATGTCTGGAACTATAAAAGCTTCCTTAGGGAGAATATGAGCAGTGCGGATTTTATGGTTTACAGCGAGGCATTCTGGGAGAAGAATGTTGAAAAGACACTTGATGTAAGGAAAAAGATGAACTGGAATATCTCCGAGAGGGATTTCAAGTACTTTGTACTGCCGCTGAGGGTTAACAACGAGAATTTGGATGATTTCAGGACCGAGTGGGCTGATTCACTGTGCAGAAGGGTCAAGGGAATGACAATGGAGCAGGCCATCCTGGAGATAAACCACTGGTGCCACGAGATGGCTACCTACGCTCCTTCCGATGCCAGGACATCTTCACCACTTGCCACAATCCGCAAAGGTCTTGGGAGATGCGGGGAGGAATCTGTGCTTGCGGTTTCCGCATTGAGAGCCGTTGGAATCCCTGCCCGCCAAGTTTATACTCCGCGATGGGCTCACACGGATGATAACCACGCCTGGGTTGAGGCAATATCCGATGACGGCAAATGGCATTTCATCGGGGCCTGCGAACCTGAACCTAAACTGGATATGGCCTGGTTCAACGCTCCTGTTTCAAGAGCAATGCTCCTTCACACCAAGGTTTTCGGAAAAGACTATGACGGGCCTGAGGAAGTGATCCAGAGAACTTCCGCCTATACTGAGATAAATGTTACCGCCAACTATGTTCCTGTTGTAAAGCGTGTTGTTGAAGTTGTGGATGAGGCCGGAAATCCTGTAGAAGGCGCTGAGGTTTCCTTTAAAATCTACAATTATGCCGAGTTCTACACGGTTGCCACATATTTGACAGACTCCAAAGGCAACGCTTCCCTTACTACCGGCAATGGAGACATGCTGATAGTGGCATCCAAGGGAAACAGGTTCGGTCTTGCTAAGGCGTCTGGTGACGGTCCGATCAAGATTGAGCTCAACAAGGAAACAGGACAGAGGTATTCTTTTGACTTTGATGTAGTTCCGCCGGTTGAAAATCCAATTCCATCTTCTGCGACAGAAGAGGAAATTGCTGAGAATAAGTTGAGGTTTGAAAAAGAGAACTTGATTCGTGAACATCATTACAAGGGTAATGACGCGTTGGGTGCTTTTGCCAGGTATGTGGGTGATATCAGAGGCAGGGAGAGTGCTCTGGTGAGCGATAAGATTCTTGCCACATTGTCAGATAAAGATCTGAATGATGTCACTCTGGAGGTACTTAAAGATGCTCTTGCTCACGTGGAGATTCCTTTTGACAAGTGGAGAGACAGTCCAAGAATTGAGTTGGAATTCCTTTATCCGTATTTTATGGAGTTGGGAATAATGGTGAGAGAAAAATTTCACTCTCCATCTGATATAGCCAAGTGGACAGAAGAGAATATTGTTACAGATAGTGTGGGCAATCCGCAGAGACTGAGGATTCCTCCCGTATTTGTTGAGAAATGCCGTAAGGCGGATCCGCTTTCCAAGGACATATTCTTTGTGGCTCTATGCAGGGCTAAAGGATTTGCTGCGAGAATTGATGAAGCTACTGGAAAGGCTCAGTATAGGGACGGAGAGAACTGGATAGATCTTCATACTGGAGTGAAAGCTCCGCAAGGATTTCTCGAGGGAATATGTAAAGAGAATCCGGATCCTCTGTACTACAAGCACTTCTCTATTTCTAAGGTTAATGGAAGCAAGGCAGTACAACTGGCTCTGGACGAGAATATTGACATTCCTTTCAGCAAAATGTTCGCACCAGCTTATCCGCTGGACTGCGGTTATTATATGCTGACAAGCGGAAACAGGATGGCAGACGGAAGTGTTCTTGCCCATGTCGAGTTCTTCCCGATAGAAGAGAATCAGACTACTTCCATAGAGCTGGTGATGAGAAAGGATGAACAGAAGATTTCCGTAATCGGAAGTATGGATCCCTCCATCCTTCCACAGACTGGCCGTGGATATTTCCTGGTTGCCTGTCTTGGCTACAAGGATGAGCCAACAACTCACGCCATCAGACAATTGACTTCCATTGCGGATTTAATCAACGATAAGGGCTTGAAGGTTATTTCTCTTGGACAGGCGCAGCCGTTAGGTATCAGCGGTCTTATTAGAGGAGAGGACAAGGATGATTCGGTCAGGAAGATGCTTTCCGATGGCTGCAAGAAAGATGGCAAGACTTTGCCTGTAATTGCTCTCTGCGATAGTTTCGGCCGCATTGTCTATTATTCTCAAGGCTACAACACCTCCCTCGCCGAGGAACTCAGAAAAGTCTTAGTACAAATATAATAAGGCACGAAGTGCCCGGCCGAAGGCCGCAATCCCCCTAGAGGGGGTGCAGGGGGTGAGCTTGCACAAAAATAGCTGACCATTTTTGGTCAGCTATTTTTTGTGCCCAGGACAAGAGTCGAACTTGCACACCATTGCTGGCACTAGTCCCTGAAACTAGCGTGTCTACCATTCCACCACCTGGGCTTTCAGGGAGTGCAAAGATAGACAAAAAATCGCTATATGCAAATCAGAATTTCATTATTGCTTTTCCAGAGTAGACTTTGCCGTCGTCTCCGTAAAGCTTGACGGTAAACTCATACTCTCCTTTTGCCTCTGGAAGCTTTTCTACGTAGAATTCTCCAAAATATGGAGAAAGCAAGGCCAGATCTTCTTTGGTGAGTTCTGACACCATTTTATCAACTGGGAATACAGGAATCTGTTGGGAATCCTTGAAATCGAGATATGTATTCAGATAATAGCTTCCCAAGTAAGCTCGGCCGTGAACTTCGTAGAGAGCGGAAAGAGGTTCATTTTTGTTGAAAGTCTTCTTGTAGCCAGACTTTATATAAGGATATGGCGTGCCCGAAATCAGGCGAACTATATCGTTGAGCAAAGTGCCTTCAGGATGCTCTCCATTGTAGTCTTTGTTGCATGAGATCTCTATCTTCTGAAAGTCAGTTCCTATTGCGGTGTAGCCAATGTGGCTGGTCTTGCCCACATTTATCTTTCCGTAAAAGTTGAGGTCGTTGTGTTTTTTGCAGAGGCTGTCATAGATATGGGTGTTCCATAGTCCTCCCATCTTGGAGTGCCTGATATTGACGCTGATACGCCTTGTTTCAAGCTGTCTGAATTCAAGCTCGTCAATAGAGTCATATTGCTGGACGAAAGATCTGGCAACTGAGGTGTCTGCAAAATCATATTTGTCGTGATCCTTATGGCAGGAACACAGGACAATTGCAGATGCAGCCGTGAGGATGGTTGTCAATTTAATGAATCTCATAGTTCGGTTGCTATTTGACGAGTTCTATGAAGAAAGAAGGATGTGTTGTCTTGTAAGATTTCCCATTAAGAGTGCACTTGCCTATTTTGTTGTACTTTTTGTTATAGCAGGTTATCACGTCGGTTGAATTGTCCCTCCAGGTTATCCTGAAAGTTCCGTCAAAAGTTTTCTCTCCGCTAAATTCTCCGAAGTACAGGAAATAGCGTCCTTTATTCTTCGTGTAATGATAGGTGTTCTTTATAAGCTTCAAGCCATCGAAATGCGGCATATAGGTCTTGGTGCGGAGCTCTTCAATCTGGTCATCCACATTGTAAACGGTTCCGTTGTATTCAAATTTCAGCCCCTGGGCAAAGTTGTCAGGATTTTCCGGATCCAGAAGATCGTTGCCGTTGGAGTCATTTACGAATATGGCGAGTGTAACGGGTATGTAATCCATGGCAACCGGGCATCCGCATAGAATTAGCATAGCTGCAACGGCAACGGTAATGTTCAAAGCAAATGATTTAAGACACCTTTTCATAATAAACCTGCAATTTGTTTTATTGTTGTAAAGATAATGATTATTAATGATTATCTTAGCGTTTGCTAATGGATACCGCACCTATTTTCAACGATATATCAGGAAACTACGACCGTTTCAACCATCTTTTTTCCTTGAATATAGACAAAAGCTGGAGGAAAAGCTGTGCGCGCGCAGCTTTCAGGATAGCTTCGGACCTTGCTGTTTCCCGGGGAGTGGAAGTCTCGGCGATAAAAGTGCTGGACTTGGCATGCGGTACGGGAGATCTCAGCATTGCGCTGTCAAAGCGTGGACTTAAGGTTACCGGAGTGGACATCTCGGAAGGGATGCTGGAAAAAGGCAGGGAGAAGGTGGAAAAACTCTGGAAGGGGAAGTACTCCCGTTACCCTCGTCCTGAGTTGGGAAAGGGGGACGGGGCAGCCTTGGCTTTTGCGGACGGTTCGGTGGATATAGTCACAATCGGCTATGGGATAAGGAATTTTGATGACAGGCCTTCATCGCTGAGGGAGATAATGAGGGTTCTTTCCCCTGGCGGAGCGCTGCTGATACTGGAGTTTGGCCAGCCTAGAAATGCATTTATGAGAATGCTCTACAAGCCGTATTTCAAGTATGCGATTCCAGGCATGGCATCGGTTATGACAAAAGGCAAAGACAAGGCGGCGTATACCTATTTCATCAGTTCCGTGGAAAAATTTCCTAAATTTGAGAAGTTTTGCGGAGAATTGTCGGAATCGGGTTTTATGGACGTTGGGTTCAAGAGCCAGACCGGCGGCATTTCTGTGCTTTACAAAGCCTTCAAAGCCAAATAAAAACCTTCAGATATGAAAAAGAATTATGTAGCCGGCGTGGATATCGGCGGACAGACAGCCAAAATCGGCATCGTTGACAGAAAGGGCAACATACTTGCCAGAAAGGTAATCAGCACCAAGTACAAGGATGCTGGAAAGTTTATCGGTTTGCTCAGCGACAGCATCCGCGAGATGACAGCCGACATCGGCCTGGACAATATCAACGGAGTTGGAGTCGGGGCTCCTGACGGAAACTACTACACAGGCGATATCGTTGAGGCAACTAACCTTATGTGGGCCAAGGGAAAAACTGTCCATTTTGCCAACGAACTTAGCAAAATGCTTGGCGGACTGAAGGTTACCATAACCAATGATGCCAACGCGGCAGCTATCGGAGAAATGAAGTACGGCGCCGCAAAGGGCATGAAGAACTTCATCGAGATTACCCTCGGAACCGGAGTGGGCAGCGGAATCGTGATAGACGGCAAGCTGGTTTACGGCCACGACGGATTTGCCGGAGAACTCGGACACACTTGCGCCGTCAAGGGCGGAAGAGACTGCGGATGCGGCCAGAAGGGATGTCTGGAGTGCTATTGTTCGGCGACCGGCGTTGTCCGCACGGCTGTGGAGATGCTCGCAAAGACCAAGACCAAGAGTCTTCTGCACGGAATGAAGGACATCACCTCCAAGGATGTGTTTGACGCTGCGGAAAAGGGAGACAAGCTGGCTATCAAGATATTCGAATATACCGGAAAGATTATGGGAGAGAAGTTTGCTGACTTCATCCCGTTCTCAGCTCCGGAGGCCATCATCCTCTTCGGCGGCCTTACACACGCAAAGGATTACTTCATGAAATATCTTGTGGACACGATGAACGAGAAGGTGGTATTCCTGTGGAAAGGCAAGGTTAAGGTGCTTGTAAGCGCCCTCAACGAGTCTGACGCCGCAATTCTCGGGGCATCCGCTCTTGCCTGGTAAAGAATCTCTGCGATATGAAGATAGTGTTTCTGGATGCCGCATCCATTGGCGAAGACGTTTCCCTTGAGCCCATTGCAAGCCTGGGAGAACTCGTGACCTATCCGTTTACTTCCCCTGATCAGGTAGAGGAAAGGATAGGCGACTGCGATGTGCTTATAATCAACAAGGTGCAAATCCGCAAGCAGCAGATTGACTGGGGCAAAAAACTTAAACTGATCTGTATAGCAGCCACCGGAACCAACAATGTGGATCTGGAATATGCAGCCAGCAAAGGTATTCCGGTAAAGAACGTTGCCGGATATTCAACTGAAAGCGTTGCCCAGGTTACAATGGCAATGCTGCTAGGACTTAGCTGCCATACGGCGTATTATGACAACAAGGTAAAAAGTGGAGAATACACAAGGGGAAACCTAGTCTCCGATGTTACCAGAAAATGGGGGGAACTCAAAGGCCAGAGGCTCGGAATCATAGGCCTTGGAACGATTGGCAGCAGGGTTGCGGCGTTGGCGGAAGGCTTCGGAATGGAGGTATGCTATTATGCCACAAGCGGAAAGCCCCATTCAGACAAATACCAGTGCCTCAGCCTGGAGGAACTTCTTAAGACCTCGGACTTTATTTCAGTCCACGCCCCTTTGAATGACAGGACTCTAAACCTTGTAACCTACGACAAACTGAAACTTTGCAAGAAGACAGCAAAGGTCATCAACATAGGACGAGGAGGGATCATCAACGAGGAAGATCTTGTAAGGGCCCTGAATGAAAACTTTATAGAAGGCATCGGCATTGACGTGTTCTCAAAGGAACCGATACCTGAAGATTCTCCGTACCTTAAGATTAAAGACAAGACAAAAGCGATTCTCCTGCCTCACATCGGCTGGACCAGCAAAGAGGCCCGTGTCCTCCTCGTTGCCAAAATCGCCGAGAATATAAAAACCGAGGGGATAGGATAGATTCATTCAGAAAGGTTGAAGGTCAGAGCCCTTGCAGATAGCTCTAATATCTGCGGTAATGGGCTTTGACTTTCTCAACCTTGCCGTTGCGAATGCGTTTGAACGCTTTCACTCTGACCAGTCTGACTTTCTCCGTCCTAATGGAGATGCAGACAATTCTTGCGTGAGTTCTCTTTTTCATTTTACTTGATATCTAGCTCGTAGAACTACTGCGTCCTTGTTCGCCACCTCCCCTCGGTTAAAAATCAAAAGGCAGACATCTAGTTAGAGCCTAGTGCCTGCCTTTGGTGAGCTAGTTATCAAGTATTTTTATAGTGCAAATATATTCAAAATAGTTTTTCATACAAATCTTGTTTCGTTTAATTCTGCGGCAAATGTAAAATGAAACCGGACGGTTTTCCATACCATCCGGTAAAATTGACTGTGTCCGCCCCAAAAATGTACGATTCTGGAATCGTACATTTACTTCAAAGGGGAGTCGGGTTCCTTCTTCATGTAGTTGTATTCCAAGCGGTCAACCCATCTCGGGAAGAATTTGTTGAGATTGACCGTTAGCTTTCCGATAGGGGTGAGAATTACCTGGGACTTGCGCTTGTAAACGGCTTGTGTGAGCTTCTTGGCGCAAGTTTCTGCACTCATCATCTTGCCTTCCTCCCTTGGGGTCTGGCCCTGAGGGGTGCCGTCTGCAGTGAGAGCCGCAAACCTTACATTTGAAGCGGTAAAGCCGGGGGCGAAAATCAGAACATTCAGGTTGTCTTTAAGGTGCTCAACCCTAAGCGTATCCATAAAGCCGTAGATGGCAAACTTGGAAGCTGAGTAGCCCGTTCTTGCAGGAAGGCCCTTGAAACCGGCAATGGAGATTACTCCAACAACGGTTCCCTTAGTTTCCAACAGGTATGGGAGGGCGTACTTGGTACAATAGACTGTTCCCCAGAAGTTCACGTCCATAAGCCTTCTGATTACATCCAGCTCCAGGTCCTTGAACATTGCCCTCATGGAAATGCCGGCATTGTTCACCAGCACGTCTATCTTGCCGAATTTCTCCACCGTGCAGCGGATGAGTCTCTGGCAGTCTTCTTCCTTGGTAACATCCGTAGGAACAGCCAGGAAGCGGTCTCCGAATTCTCCTTTGTTGGAAAGCTCGCAGAATGTCTGCTTGAGCTTGTCCGCACTCCTTGCGGCCATAACCACGCTGGCTCCTTCAGAGGCGAACTGACGCGCAGCGGCCAGTCCGATACCCGAACTGGCCCCTGTAATTATCACGACTTTACCGTCAAATCTTCCCATTAGTCAATAGCTTTGTCCTGAATGTCGGTATCTCCGCTGTAGAAGCCTTGCTCGTGCTTCTTCTTGATCTCTGCCCAGGCCTTGAGAGTGTATTCCACGTGCTCCATCTGGTGCATCTGGGTACAGATAAGGCGGAACATAATAACTCCCTGAGGAACAACAGGATAAACAACTACGGAGCAGAAGATGTTGTAGTTCTCCCTGAGGTCTACAAGCATGTTGGTTGCCTCAGGAACGGTTCCGTGAACGAATACCGGAGTGATGCAGGCCTCTGCAGGTCCAACGTCAAATCCAAGCTCTCTGAGTCCGTTCTGAAGGGCTCTGGCTATCTTGAAAAGATGCTTTCTGCGGTCGTCTCCCTTGCGGATCAGGTCAAGCCTCTTGAGGTTGCCCTCTACGAAAGGCATTGGAAGGCTCTTTGCGTAAATCTGGCTGCGGAGATTGTAGCGGAGGTAGTTGATAATGTCCTTAGGACCTGCAACGAAACCTCCTATAGAGGCCATTGCCTTTGCAAAGGCACCGAAATAAAGGTCGATACCATCCATACAGTGGAGTTCCTCGCTCGTGCCTCTTCCGTGCTCTCCCATAACGCCGAATCCGTGGGCATCGTCGATGAGTATTCTGAACTTGTATTTTTTCTTGAGCTCAACGATCTTGTCAAGGATTCCCATTGCTCCGGTCATTCCGTAAACTCCCTCAGTAACAAGCAGTACGCCTCCGCCCTGCTCTTCTGCTCTCTTGGTGGCTCTGGCAAGAACTTTCTCGCAGTCTGCGATGTCGTTATGGGCGTATTTCATACGGTAGCCGATGTGGAGTCTGAGGCCATCCATAATGCAGGCGTGGCACTCCTCGTCATAAACCGCAACGTCTCTTCTTGTCAAGAGAGCGTCAAGGGTGGAAATCATTCCCTGGTATCCGAAGTTGAACAGGAAGGCGTCCTCCTTGCACTCGAACTCGGCGAGTTCTCTCTCAAGCTGCTCGTGAAGGGAAGTGTGGCCGCTCATCATTCTTGCGCCCATAGGATAAGCCAAACCCCATTTTGCTGCAGCCTCGGCATCAACCTTCCTGACTTCCGGATCATTGGCAAGCCCGAGATAGTTGTTGAATGTCCAGGCAAGCATCTTCTTGCCCTGGAATGTCATGTAAGGCTGGATTTCACCTTCCAGTTTAGGGAACATGAAATATCCTTTGGCTCTTTTGCGGTACTGTCCGAGCGGACCGCCCTCGTTCTGTTGAATTCTTTCAAAAATGTCCATTTTATAATAGTTTTATCTTACTCTCAGTTTTTGTCCGGCACGGATCAATGTGCCTCTCAGTCCGTTGAGTTTCTGGATCTTGGCTACAGTCGTGCCATTGCGGCGGGCGATTGCTCCCAGGGTGTCTCCCTTGCGTACTGTAACGGTCTTGGCTCCCTTAGCGTTCTTGGCATTTCCCTTGGACTTCTTGCCCTTGCCTTTGGATGCCTTGCCCTTGCGGTCTCTTGATTTCTTGGAGAACTTCTGGTTCTGGTAGCGGAAATTGTCCCTGGTCAGAACCAGAGTCTTGTCGTGGATCTTTCCGGTATCAAAATTGATGGCGTCTCTAGGGTTGATTGGGTTGCCAAGGTAACGGAGCTCGAAGTGAAGATGAGGGCCAGTGCTTCTTCCGGTGCTTCCGCCCAGTCCCACTGGCTCTCCGGCCTTAAGGTGCTGGCCTTCTTCCACCAGAATCTTGCTCATGTGCCCGTAGAGAGTCTCCAGTCCATTCTCGTGCCTTACTACAACATAGTAGCCGTAGCCTCTCTTGTTGAACTTGTTGATTCTCACAACGCCGTTGTCAAAGGCGCTGCGGATTGTGTCGCCGATTAAAACCTTAAGGTCAATTCCGGCGTGGAGCCTTCCCCAACGGCCTCCAAATTCGCTGGTTACATACTTGTATCCAGGAGATGTATAGCTGCTCACGTCAATCCTGACCGTATCGGTCATCTCGGAAAGCTTAACGTTGTAAGGGTTGATGGAGGCGTTAGTCCAGATGTTGTACTCCTCCGGCGTGTCGGAGTAGTCTATATCATCGTCTTCGTCATCGTCTTCCTCCTCTCTCTGAATCTCCTTGGTATATTCAACGATGTTGAAGGAGCCCTCGTACTTGCTGCCCTTGTCAGGGGTAGGAATCGTAATTTCAGGCACATATCCGATTTCCGAATAAATGTCCGAGTAAAGCTCGTCAAGAGTATTTCCGGTTATCGCGGAGTAGGAGATGTTCCACAGCCTGTCCTTAGGCATGAGCAGGTGGACGGGAATAACATACGGTTCCTCCGCCTCCTGCTTGCGGAAAATGCTTTTGATTGACTCCTTGAACTTTGACTGTGCGAGTGCTTCAGGAGCTGCCAACAGCAGGACAAGAAGCAATGCGTATATGAACTTTGCCTTTCTAAGCATCGATGTTTGCGTATTTTGCGTGCTGCTCAATGAATTCCCTTCTTGGCGGAACGTCGTCTCCCATAAGCATGGAGAAGATTCTGTCTGCCTCGGCAGCGTTTTCTATATAAACCTTTCTCAGGATTCTGTGTTCAGGATCCATTGTCGTATCCGCCAGCTGGTCCTGGCTCATTTCTCCCAGACCTTTGTACCTCTGGATTCTCACGCTGTTGATTCCTCCCAGCTCTTCTATGATCTTGTCCTTTTCCTCGTCGCTCCAGCAGTAGTTTGGCTTAGGCTCCTTCTGGCTCTTCTTTTCAACCTTGTAGAGAGGAGGGGTTGCGCAATAAACATATCCGTTCTTGATCAGATCCACCATATAGCGGAAGAAGAATGTCAGGATCAGGGTGGTGATATGCGCTCCGTCCACGTCGGCGTCGGCCATGATGATAATCTTGTGATAACGGAGCTTGCTGAGGTTCAGGGCCTTGCTGTCTTCCTCGGTTCCTACGGTAACTCCCAGAGCAGTGTAGATGTTACGTATGGTGTCGCTGTCAAATACCTTGTGCTCCATAGCCTTCTCGACGTTAAGGATCTTTCCCCTAAGCGGAAGGACTGCCTGGTACTGGCGGTTTCTTCCCTCCTTGGCGGTACCGCCTGCGGAATCTCCCTCAACGATGAAAAGCTCGCACTTTGAAGGGTCGCGGTCTGAGCAGTCCGCCAGCTTGTCCGGCATTCCCACTCCGCTCATTCCGCTCTTTCTCTGGACCATCTCGCGTGCCTTGCGGGCTGCCTGCCTTGCCTGGGCTGCCAGGATAACCTTATCCACGATTTTCCTTGCTTCGGCAGGATTTTCCTCAAGGTAATTCTCCAGAGCCTCGCTGACTGCCTTGCTGACAGCGGAACGGACCTCGGCGTTCCCGAGCTTGGTCTTTGTCTGTCCCTCAAACTGAGGCTCGGCGACCTTAACGGAAATTACAGCGGTAAGACCCTCGCGGAAGTCATCCGGAGAAATCTCAACCTTTGCCTTCTTCAAAAGGTCATTCTTGTCTGCGTATCCCTTGAGGGTGGAAGTAAGTCCGCCGCGGAAACCGGTCAGGTGGGTTCCGCCCTCTATGGTGTTGATATTGTTTACATAAGAATGAACATTCTCGCTGTACTCGGTATTGTACTGCATCGCGATTTCAATAGGGATGCCGGTCTTGTCCGTCTCCAGATAGATCGGTTTCTCGGTAAGATGCGTGCGGTTGCCGTCCAGGTAAGCCACAAACTCCTTCAGGCCTTCCTCGGAATAGAATACCTGCTTCTTTTCCACAGCAACTTCCTGTCCGTCATCGCCTATCTCGACATCCTTGGCCCTCTTGTCTGTAAGAGTAAGGCGAACCTTCTTGTTAAGGAATGCCAGCTCGCGGAGCCTGGTTGCCAGAGTCTCGTAGTTGTAAACTGTTGTGAGGGTGAAGATTTCAGGATCCGGACGGAAGGTGATGGTTGTTCCGGTATCTGAAGCCTCGCCGATGACGGTTACTTCGCTTGTCGGCTTGCCCTTTGAATACTCCTGCACGAAAATCTTGCCTTCCCTGTGTATTTCCGCCCTCAGGTAAATGGACAGAGCGTTTACGCAGCTTACACCCACGCCGTGAAGTCCTCCGGAAACCTTGTAGCTACCCTTGTTGAACTTACCTCCCGCGTGCAGTATGGTAAGGACCACTTCCAGGGCGCTGCGGTGCTCCTTCTCGTGCATTCCGGTAGGGATGCCTCGGCCGTTATCCGATACGGTAATGGAATTGTCCCCGTTGATGGTTACGTTTATCTCGTTGCAGAAACCTGCGAGAGCCTCGTCTATGGAATTGTCCACAACCTCGTACACCAGATGGTGCAGACCTCTCTCTCCGATATCTCCGATATACATGGACGGACGCTTTCTGACAGCCTCCAACCCTTCAAGTACCTGAATACTTTCCGCATTGTAGTTCTCCTGCGGGGTATTCTGCTTCATCTCATTTTCGCTCATTTTTCCTTAAAATTTAATCAAGCAAATTTAGGAAAAAATCAGAACTTAATCAAGAGTCCGAAGCCAACATTTATGCCCTTTTCCACATACATTCCCCAGTTGACGCGGCGGGCGTTTAGGAGGTTGCCTCCGTTGACGTATGCAGTAAAGTGATTGTCAATGACATACTGGGCATAAACACCCAAGTCTGCATAGCCCTTGTACTTTATTTTCTGACCGTTGTACAGGAAGGCGGAAGCAGGGGTGGAACTCCGTGCATAAAGGGTTGCTCCCACGAACAGTTTTTCATCCCAGTTTGCCTCGGCATAGATATTGGCTTCAAACGGGGCGTAACCGGCTGGTTTTCCCTTAACGGCATAATCTTCAGGAGCCGGTGTGGCAATGCTCAGCCCGTCAACTCCAGGAATGGATCCGCCGTACCTTTCTCCGTCTGTCCAGAACGAGAACTTTGCGTCCGCTCCGGCTGCAAAACCTTCTGTCTTGTAGCCCAGCTTGCCGCCAAGGAATCCTTCATAATGGTTGGAATAGACAGCATCCAGAGGATTGCCGGCAAACTGGAGCATTCCCTTGCGGTATGCCCCACCGAGATATACGTCATAATCAACTTCTTCAGAGGCTTTTCCCTTGATACCGGCCTTTGTGAACAGAGGAGTTCCGCTTTCCCTAAGGTCTATCATTGGAGACAGATACGGGGCTCTTTCAAGCAGGGAGGCATAACTGTTTATAACGTTTCCTCCGTCTGCAAGGGCGTAGGCCCAGGTCTTCTCGTCGTCCATCTTGTAGGTTATGGAAACCTTAGGGGAAATATAGTTGTGGTATTTGTCTCCGCCATCCTTGTTGGTGAAGCAGAAGCTGATTCTGGCCCCCAGATCCATAGACACGCGGTTTCTGCGCAGCTTGTAGGAAAGGGTTCCTTCCATAAGGCTCAAGTGATAATCCTGGGCATCCTTGTAAATGGCTGTCTGGGAGTTGATACCGGCCGTAACCATAGAATACTTGCCAATGGTCGGTCCGGCCTCCAGATTGAACTTTATCAGGTTCTCCTTGAGTTTAAGGTTGGTAGGTCCGAATCCGAACTTGGCGTCGTCAGAGGTATGGGTTACGCTGAACCTTGCATCGTATCTTACCGTTCCGCTGTAATCCTCTGAATCCAGACTGTTTGCTCCCATGGAAAATTCAAACTGGTTGCAGGTGTGGGAGAGATTGTCCTTCATAAAGCCCTTTTTGTTGTAGTTTTCAATGTCAAAGGCAACTCCTTTTTCCTTGAATCTTGCTATGTCCACACCGTAGTAATTGTAGTATGAGTTGCGGAAACCGATTCCCGCATCCAGCTGGTGCTCGTCCCAAAGGTGGGTGTAGGATACCCCGGCAGTGTTTTTGACCTGTTTAGCCTGGGCATCGTTGTTGAGTGCGAAAACCTTGCCCGAAGCATCCACGTCTGCAAGCTTTGCCGTACCGTAGTAGGAATCGTGGGCGGCCTTTACGGTCACGATATCCGAATTGCTTCCGGTATCAGGCTGCCACCACAGCCCCAGAGTAGGGGCAAACGGGAACGATACGCCGATTTTTGCGGCAAATGACGGCACTTCAGGCTTCAGTGCGGAGGAAACCTTTGCGGACGGCATCGGAGAGAAAGAATAGAGGTCTTTTATCTGCCGGTCCTGAATCCGGTAATCCATATTCAGGTCAAACTTTTTCAGGGTGTCCGAAAAGTCGATCCTCAACGCCCCTTTCTTTGCTCCGGTAAGATCCGTTTCATAATCCTTCTTCACTTCCACTTTTCCGCCCGGGTTCTGGGCAAACGAGGCTGTAGAGAGCGAGGCAACAAGTGCTAGCGCCATCAAAGCCTTGAATGTTTTCAGTCTGTTTCTTTTCATATCGTTGATTATCATATTATTCTGCGATTGTTACTTCTTCGGTTTCATTTTGGCTGCCTGCTGTGCACGGGTCTTGGCGGTTTCCTTTATCTGGGCATCCTCTCCATCGTAAGATGACGCAATGCTCTTGTAAACGGCTTCTGCCTGCTCGTAATCTTCCTGGTCATAGTAACTGTCTCCAAGAATCAGGTAGCATTTTGCCAGCCAGGTGCGGTCTATTACCTGCTCCGAGAGCTCAAATACCATATTCTCAACCTTCTCGAACTTTCCCCTGTCGTAAGTGTCTTTTACAAGCAGATATGCGGCCTCGCCTCCGACCTCATCCGCCGTTCCTTCCGCAACAAACTTGAGCGGTTCAAGGGCTTTATCCGCATCTCCCATTGCCAGATATGATTTGGCAATGTAGTAGGCAATATATTTCTTTTGGCTTGCCGGCGAATAGTTCATCTCCATCAATTCAGACGATCTTTCAATGATTTTGTTGTATTCCTTGGCCTTGTAAAGCATCTCGACTCCA
The DNA here is from genome assembly GCA_017548505.1 of Bacteroidales bacterium. GTDB lineage: Bacteria > Bacteroidota > Bacteroidia > Bacteroidales > UBA932 > Egerieousia. Next base: position 39,900 of record JAFYZX010000022.1, read on the forward strand.
TTTCCAATGCAGAGAGTAGGTAATACTGTGTTCCCTTCTGCTCTGGCAAGTGAATCCAGATGGAAATATGCCTGAGCCGCCCCCTTGTAATCTGCAATCAGGGAAAGGCTTTCTGCCAGGTAATACCAGGATTTGGACGGATTGTAATCCGGGTGCTCGGCGATGAAGGATTTGAACGCTTCTGCCGCCGAATCGAATTTCTCCGCCAGGAATATCTGTTCAGCCGCATTAAACAGCATTTTTGCGTTATCGCCACCGGCAGAATCGTTTCCGCCCTTTTGGGAAACCCACTTGAAGAACTCGTCCGGATTACCTTCCTCGTTGCAGATATTCTGGTAGGCGTTCATTGCCGCCTGGACTTCTTCAGAAGACAGGTCGCTTTCGGCAGCCTTGCGGTAGCATTCCTTGGCCTTTGAACTGTTGTTCTGGTTAGCGTAAAGCATACCCAGTTCCATCAATGCCTTGCCGTAGAACAGGCTGTCCACCGGATTCTCCACGAGGCTTCTGAAGGCCTTTTCAGCGCCCTTGCTGTCTGAAGACTGGAGTCTTGTCCTTCCAAGTTCATACAAAAGTTCCGTGTATTGGGATGCGGTAGAATAATAGTCGGAAGCATATTTTCCAAGAATCTCGAGCTTTTTTCTGGTGTTTCCCATAAGCCCTTGGCTTATAGCTTCCTGAAGAGGCGCGTACAGATCATTTTCGGCCGTTGTCCGGCTCAGAGACGAATAAAGTTTTGAGGCCTGGGCAAAGTCTCTCTGCATAAACTTGCAGTCTGCCATCCTCATCTTGGCTTCAAGTGAGTAGTCTCCGTTTTCTCCAGCAAGATCCAGATATTTAGAGAAATCCCTGTAGGCATTGCCTAAGTCCTTGAGCCTGAAGCGGGCATAACCGCTGTTGAAAAACGATACCGGATATTCCCCGGTCCCCTTGAACAGTTTTGCGGCCTGGAGCCTTTCCAGAACATCCAGGGCTTCGCGATTCTTTTCCGTTCGGAAATAACTCTCCGCCAGCCAGAAATCGGCGAGGTTGGAAACTTTGATATCAGAATCATTTTCCGCGGCATTGTCCAGAAACTCCGCAGCAGCAGAATATCTGCCCTCGTTCATGAAGGCAATTCCTCTGAAGAAGTTTGCTTTCTGAAGATTCTTCTTGTCGGCAGCGGTAGGGGAGGAAATCTTTTCCAGAGCAGTTATTGCATCCTGGAAGTTATTGTCCTCAAGGCACTTTGCTGCAATATACCCGTATGTTTCATCCTGCTTTGCAGCAGATGAAGGATACTTGTCCAGATACTCGTACAGATGGTCTGCGTTGCCCCACAGGTCGAAGCTAAGTTTCGCATAGTTGAAGAACGCGTCTACTTGACCTCCGGGTTGAAGTCCATCTCAGATGCTTTCCTGAAAGCCTCTGCCGCGGACACCTTGTCCTTTTCCTCTATCAGGCAGCGTGCCTGGCGGTAAAGGGCGTTCTGGGTAAGGGAATCCGCATCGCCGAACTGGATGCAACTTTCAAACTTCCCGATGGCCTCTCTCCAGTTCCCTTGCTCGTAGGAAAGCATTCCGGAGAAGAAATTGTCCGCCTTGCTGAGTTCTTTCTGCTCCGTATAAACCTTGAAAAATTTCTCTGCGTCATTATTCCGGGCCAGAGCGTATGCGGATTCGGAAATTATCCTTGCAAAGTGCGCTTTTTCAGCACCTTCGTATTTGTTCATATCCGAGGCATGCTCGCAGACATACAGATAATCCTTGAGCATGAAATGGCAGTCCGCCACCATCAGAGGAACCTTCGGATGGCCGGATTTCAGGAAATAGTTCAGAGCGTTTGCAAAATTCCCTTCCTGGTACTCGGAATATCCGAGATAATACTGGGCTTGGCCATACAATTTGCTCTTCTCCGGGATTTCCATTAAGTGATTCTGCGCCTCCACGGTCCTGAAGTCCTTCATCAGGCAGACTCCTTTTTCCAGGAGATAGCGGTCCCGGTCATCCTTGTCTATGTCAGACGGCTGCAGCTCTTCCATCAGGTCCAGCGCCCTGCCGTAATCTTCCCTTTCAAAATATGCTGATGCCGCGGCAAACCTGATCTTCGGAACAAGCGGTGAAGACGGGAATTTGCGTATGTAACTCCTTGCCTGGGCCTCGGCTCCTCTCTGTGAGAGCTTGACGGCGCAGAGCAGCCTGTAGCCTTCCGCCTCCTCGTAGGCCCTGCTACTAGTGCCCTCTTCCTCCCGGATCTGGCTGGAGGCTTTCTGGAACAGGCTTTGGGCGTTCGGGTATATCTTATTGATGTAAAGTTGTTTGGCCTCTTTCATATTTTCCTGCCAGTTCTGTGCGGAAAGTAATGAAGGCACTGAAAGAAAGGCGCAAACGGCAATCGCTGAGAATAATTTTCTGTATCTTGTCATAAAATGGAAATCCAACATATAAAAGTAAAAATATTTAACTTTGTACAAATCAATTTTTGCTGAGAAAATTATGCCACAAACTCAAGGAAACGGATTTGTCACGTCAAATGCCCTTCCTCTGGTATTTCTGGAGGGTGTTGACATAGTCAACGACGGCAACCTGATACTCTCTGACGTGAGCTTTAAGGTTAGCCGCGGAGATCTTGTCTATCTGGTCGGGAAGGTGGGTAGCGGAAAGAGTTCGATCCTCAAGACTCTGGACGCTGAACTTCCGGTTACCAAGGGCAAGGCCCGGGTGGGGGACTATGACCTTTCAACTATAAAGAACCGCCAGATTCCTTTACTGAGGCGTAATCTCGGCGTGGTTTTCCAGGATTTCCAGCTCCTGTCAGACCGCACGGTGGAGGATAACCTGATGTTTGTCCTTAAGGCAACCGGCTGGAACGACGAAAAAAAGATGCGGGAAAGATGCTCCGAAGTTCTTGAAATGGTGGATCTTAAGACAAAGGCCCACAAGTTGCCTCATCAGCTTAGCGGAGGAGAGCAGCAGAGAGTGGCCATTGCCCGTGCCCTGCTGAACAATCCGGATGTTATTCTTGCAGACGAGCCTACCGGCAATCTGGATGCCGAGACTGCAGACGGCATAATGACAATTATGATGAAAATCCACCACCAGTACAAACCGGCAATCATAATCGTAACTCACAACCGTACCATCATTGACCGCTATCCGGGAAGGGTTCTCCTTTGCAGCGAAGGCCGTCTGAAAGAAGTTACGGAAGATCTCTCTATCAGGGGAATAGGGGAGGTTACAACGGAAGATATGCCCGCCTAAAACTACTCAGCGATGTCTAATTCCAGAAAGATTGTGGAGTGGTTCAGACTGAACGCCAGGGGAGAGGAGAGCGAACTTCTCTTTACTAACCCCTTTGAACTCATAGTTGCAGTAATTCTCAGCGCCCAATGCACTGATAAAAGAGTCAATCTGGTAACCCCGGCTCTGCTTGAAGCCTATCCAACTCCCCAAAAGATGGCCAAGGCTTCAAAAGAAGACATATACAAGTATATCAAGTCTGTTTCCTATCCCAACAGCAAGGCGGACCATCTTCTGAAGATGAGCCAGAAGCTCCTCAGCGATTTTGGAGGCAAAGTACCAGACAACATCACAGACCTGATGACTCTTCCAGGAGTCGGGCGCAAAACTGCTAACGTGGTGGCTTCCATCTGCTTCAATGAGCCTGTCATTGCCGTGGATACCCATGTTTTCAGGGTTGCCCACCGCCTTGGACTCTCTCAGGGAAAGACTCCTTTCGAGGTAGAAAAGGACCTTGAAAAACTGATAAAAAAGGAAGACCGTGCAAGGGCCCATCACTGGCTCATCCTTCACGGAAGATATGTATGCAAGGCCCAGAAGCCGGACTGCAATAACTGCGGAATCAACCACCTTTGCCCAAAACTTATGGAAGGCAGCAAACTCAGCGATGGTAGATAATTTTCAAGGGCATATCAAGGAATTTGCACTCCATCTGCGTCTGGAGCGGAGTCTGAGCAAAAACACTATAAGTTCCTATTGCTCAGATATAAATATCTTTGCGTCCTGGCTCAAGGATCATGGTAAACAATCCTTTGAGGATGCCGTGGCTGAAGACGTAGAAGCCTTCATATCCGAGAAGTTCTCCACAGCTTCATCTCCAAGGAGCCAGAGCCGTATGCTGAGTGCCCTTAAGGCTCTTTACAGATTCCTTAAGATTGAATACGATTTCAAGGGCAATCCACTGGAAACCATAGATACTCCAAAAATTACCCGAAGACTTCCGGATGTGCTTTCCGTAGAGGAGATAGACAAGATTCTGGGAACCTGTAACCTTGCGACATACGAAGGCCAGAGAAACCGGGCGATGCTGGAGATGCTCTACAGTTGCGGACTTAGAGTAAGTGAGCTTATAAACCTCAAGATATCAGACATTTTCTTCAAGGAGCAATTTGTGCGGATTACCGGAAAGGGCAACAAGCAGCGCCTTGTGCCGATAGGGGAATACGCCATCTCTGCTGTGAAGAACTACATTCCAACACGATGGGATTGCCTTCAAAAGGCTAAGAATTCCAGATCTTCATCCCCGAACCTGGGAAAGAGCAAAAACAAGACAAAACTCTCTGAATCAGATGAGATTTTGTTCCTTAATCGCAGAGGAGGAAAACTCACCAGAGTAATGGTTTTCACCATTGTAAAGAAGCAGGCTGAACTAGCCGGCATCAAGAAAGATGTTCACCCGCATACGTTCCGTCATTCCTTTGCTACTCACCTTGTTGAGAACGGAGCAGACCTGCGTGCCGTTCAGGATATGCTTGGCCACGAGAGCATTCTCACCACAGAAATCTACACCCACGTCAGCTCTCAGCAATGGATGAAGAACATCCTAGACCATCATCCTCAGCGATAACTGCTTTTCCTCCCACGATTACTCTATCATCGAGAACTTCAAGGTGGAGGATTCCTCCACGGGATGAGGCTTGATAGGCATTGAGTTCTGTCTTGCCGAGAATTCTTGCCCAGAAAGGTCCGAGTGTGCAGTGGGCGGATCCTGTTACCGGATCTTCGTCAATGGCTTCCTTCGGGAAGAAGCATCGCGATACAAAGTCATATTTTCCTTCTCCCGGAGCAGTTATTAGCAGGTTGAAATCTCCTGGAATGGTTTTTATCTTTTCATAGTCCGGACGGAAACTCTTTACCTCTTCAACCCTCTCAAATACAGCTAAATAATCTACTCCGCGATAGATTTCTTTTGGGTACAAAGGCTTCAGTGCGTAGTTCACCGCTTCTATTTCATCCGGATCCGTTACTTTTTCCACACCATACAGAGGGAAGTCCATAAGGATAATGAAGTCGTCTGTCTTCCTGACATGAAGCTCTCCGCTCCTGCTCTGGAAATGTAGAGTCTCGGCTTCCCTGAAGTAGTATTTGAACAATATGTAGGATGTGGCAAGTGTTGCATGACCGCAAAGATCCACCTCGCATCCGGGAGTAAACCAGCGGATATGGAACTTAGGATTCAGTTTGTCATCATCCAGACATAGGCAGAAAGCCGTTTCAGACAGATTGTTCTCTTTTGCAATATGCTGCATATCAGCATCAGATGGCCAGCTGTCCACAATGCACACCGCCGCAGGATTGCCAGAAAAACCATCCTCTGCAAAGGCATTTACTATATATTGCTGTAAGGGGTCCATCATTCCCACTCAATTGTTGCAGGCGGTTTGGAGGAGATGTCGTAGCAAACCCTGTTTACGCCCTTGACCTTGTTGATAATCTCGTTGGAGACTTTAGCTAGGAATTCGTACGGGATGTGAACCCAATCTGCTGTCATTCCGTCATTTGAGACAACGGCTCTGAGAGCTATCGTGTATTCGTAGGTCCTTTCGTCTCCCATTACCCCCACACTTCTTACCGGAAGGAGGATAGTTCCCGCTTGCCATATGGCATCGTACAGAGGAATGAGCCTTTTGCCAGACGAGGGCGCAAAAACGGGGGACAAATCTGCCTCTTCCGCTGCAAAGCCGTTGGATGCCGGAGGAAGCTCCGTCATATAGGTTCTGAGGTTGGAGATGAAGATATGGTCTGCTTCCTTGAGGATGTCCAGTTTCTCTTTTGTCACTTCTCCCAGAACCCTGATTCCCAGGCCGGGACCCGGGAAAGGATGGCGAGAGATAAGCTCTCGTTTGATGCCCAGAGCCCTGCCTGTCCTGCGGACCTCGTCTTTGAAGAGGGAGTGAAGAGGTTCCACGATTTTAAGGTTCATCTTCTCCGGCAGACCTCCCACGTTGTGATGGGACTTGATTGTGGCGGACGGGCCCTTTACGCTGCTGGACTCGATGACATCAGGATAGATGGTTCCCTGCGCCAGCCACTTGGCGTTCTTTATCTTCTGGGCTTCGGCATCGAACACTTCTATAAATGTACGTCCAATGGCCTTGCGCTTTCCTTCCGGCTCGGAAATGCCCTTGAGGGCCTCCATGAAGCGGTCTGCGGCCCTTACGCCTATAACGTTGAGGCCCATATCCTTGTACTGCTCAAGCACATCCTCGAATTCGTTCTTTCTCAAAAGGCCGTTATCCACGAAAATGCAATGGAGCCTCTGTCCTATAGCCTTGTTCAGAAGGACTGCGGCAACGGAAGAATCCACTCCGCCGCTCAGGCCGAGAATAACCTCGTCATCGCCGAGCTTGGCCTTCAGGTCCTTGACAGTTGCCTCAATGAAGGATTCCGTGGTCCAGTCTCCCTTGCAGAGGCATACTCCCTTTACAAAGTTGCGGAGCATAGTTCCGCCGTAAGCCGTGTGGAACACCTCCGGATGGAACTGGAAGGCATATATGTTTTTCTCTGCGATTTTGTAAGCGGCATTTCTGACGGTAGGGGTGGAAGCAATCAGTACTGCTCCCTCGGGCAGCTTTGTGATGGAATCCCCGTGGCTCATCCATACCTGTGAAGTCTTTGGAATATCCTTGAAAACCGGCTCGTTTTCCTCCGCGACAGTCAGTTCCGCCCTTCCGTATTCCCTTGTGTTTGAGGCCTCCACGGCACCTCCCTGAGTATGGGCGATATACTGGGCACCGTAGCAGATGCCAAGAATCGGAAGCTTGCCTTCAAAATCGCCGAGATCCACCTTTGGACTATTGGCATCCCTGACTGAGAACGGGCTTCCGGACAGGATCAGGCCCTTTACATCCTCCGGGATGGTTTTAGCTTCCGGATCGGCGAACGGGAACTTGTTGAAAGGATAGATTTCGCAGTAAACGTCGAGTTCCCTGACTCTTCTTCCTATGACCTGAGTCACCTGGGAACCGAAATCAAGTATGATTATTCTCTCCATTGAAGTTAGATTGAAACGGCTGCACAAAGATAGGCCATTTTTGTTACTTTTGCAGCCGTTATGCAAAACATAAGGAATATAGCGATTGTGGCCCATGTGGACCACGGAAAGACCACTCTGGTGGACAAGATGATTGCCCAGGCCAAGGTAACGAGGGAAAGCGAGAAGAACCCGGGGCAGCTGATCCTGGACAACAACGACCTTGAGAGGGAAAGGGGAATCACCATCCTCTCCAAGAACGTGAGTGTACCGTATAAAGGATACAAAATCAACATCATAGACACTCCGGGCCACGCCGATTTCGGCGGCGAGGTGGAGAGGGTCCTCAACATGGCGGACGGAGTCCTGCTGCTGGTGGATGCCTTCGAAGGCTGCATGCCGCAGACCAGATTCGTGCTCCAGAAGGCCCTGGAACTGGGAAAGAAGCCTCTGGTGGTAATTAATAAGGTAGACAAGCTAAACTGTCGCCCGGAGGAGGTTAACGACCAGGTTTTCGAACTGATGTTCAACCTCAACGCCAACGACGACCAGCTTAACTTCAAGACCGTATACGGCTGCGCAAAGCAGGGCTGGATGAGCCTGGACTGGAGAAAGCCCACAACAGACCTTACAACGCTGATGGACCTTATCATCAGCGAGATACCTGGTCCTGAACAGGATCTTGAAGGAACTCCTCAGATGCTGATATCCTCCCTGGAATACTCTCCTTATGTTGGCAGAATCGCCGTGGGAAGGATTAAGAGGGGAGTGCTTAAGGCAGGTCAGGAAATCACCCTCTGCCACAGGGACGGAACCCAGGTCCGCCAGAGAATCAAGGACCTGATGGTATTCACCGGAATCGAGAAAACCAAGGCGGAGACCGTTGAGAGCGGAGATATCTGCGCCGTGGTGGGAATCGAGGGCTTTGAAATCGGAGACACCATCGCAGATCACGAGAATCCGGAGCCGCTGCCTCCAATCACAATAGACGAGCCTACTATGAGTATGCTCTTCTGCATCAACGATTCGCCGTTCTTCGGGCGCGACGGCAAGTACGTGACTTCCCGCCACCTGAAGGAAAGGCTGGAGAAAGAACTGGAAAAGAACCTTGCCCTGAGGGTTAAGCCGGGCAAGACTTCCGACTCCTTTATAGTATATGGAAGGGGCGTGCTCCATTTGTCCATCCTCATTGAGACTATGCGCAGAGAGGGATTCGAGCTCCAGATCGGCCAGCCGAAGGTTATAGACAAGAACATAAACGGCACAAGATGCGAGCCTGTGGAGCATCTTATCATAGATGTCCCGGAGGAGTTCGTGGGCAGGGCTATCGAGATGACCACCCGCAGAAAGGGAGCCCTTCTGCACATGGATCATCGCGGAGACAGGGTGCATCTGGACTTTGACATTCCTTCCAGAGGTATTATCGGTCTGAGGAGTAACCTCATAACCGCCACCTCCGGAGAGGCAATCATGGCTCACCGCTTCAAGGATTACGAGCCTTACAAGGGAGAAATCGAGAAGAGAACCAACGGTTCCCTGGTGGCATTGGAGACAGGCCAGGCCATTGCTTACTCCATGTGGAAACTTCTGGACAGGGGCAAGTGGATAATCAATCCGGGAGAAGATGTCTATGCCGGACAGGTTGTTGGCGAATATACCCGCGCAATGGACCTTAACGTAAATGTCTGCATAAAGAAGAAACTTACTAACGTAAGAGCCTCTGGTTCAGACGAGAAGGTTATACTTCCGCCACCTATGCAGTTCACTTTGGAAGAAATGCTGGAGTACATCCAGGACGACGAGCTGGTTGAGGTTACTCCAAAACACCTGAGAATCCGCAAGATTTATCTGGACGAGAACGAGAGGAAGCGCCACAAGATGCAGGGATAAAACTTGCATTTTGAAAAATAATAAGTATATTTGCGCCCCATTATGGACTACAAGATTCACATAAGCGGACTTGCCCAAGGAAAGTATGAATATGAGTTCCCTGTAAAGGGAGACCTTTTCAGAGAGTTTGGAAACCAGCAGGTTATGGATGCGGATATTACCGCAAAAGTGATACTGGAGAAGGGAAGCGGCTGGATGAATGCCCACCTGAAGGGCGAGGGAAAGGTAACCGTGGAGTGCGACAGATGCCTCGACCAGATGGACATACCGGTGGATTTCGAGGCAAGCCTGGCAATAAGGACTGCCAAGCTGGGAGAGGATACCGAGGATTCAGACGAATTTATTATCGTCGATCCTTCTGAGGCTGAGGTGGATCTGAAACAGTTCATATACGATTATATATGCGTGAACCTTCCAATGGTTTCCTGCCATCCGGAAGGGGAATGCAACCCTGAAATGCTCGCCAAGATCGAGGCTCTCAGGGCAGGGGAGACTAAAAAGGAAGAAACTGAAAACTATTCCCCGTTCAGCGGCCTTAAAGACCTTCTGGACAAAGGGAAAAAGAAATAGAGTGTAAAATTTTAAAATTATAAGAGATGGCACATCCTAAACACAAGATCTCCAAGCAGAGGAGAGACAAGAGAAGAACTCACGACAAGGCAGAACTGCCTACACTGTCAACTTGTTCTAACTGCGGTGCTACTGTTATGTATCATCACGTTTGCCCTGAGTGCGGTTACTATCGCGGACGTCTGGTCATAGCTAAGGAAAATGCATAGCACGCCAAAGGCCATAATCACGGGCATCGAGGCCTATATCCCTGATTATGTGCTTACAAACCAGGAGCTCTCGACCATGGTGGATACCTCGGACGAATGGATAATGTCCAGGGTAGGCATCAGGGAAAGACGCATACTAAAGGAAGATGGCCTGGGAACATCCTTCATGGCTTCCATAGCCGTGCAGAGGCTGCTCAAGGCCACCCACACAGATCCTTCGGAGGTTCAGATGCTGGTTTGCCATACCGTTACTCCGGATATGGTCTTCACGGCTACCTCCAACATCATCTGCGACAAATGCGGAATCAAGAACGCCTGGGGTTTTGATACAAATGCCGGTTGCAGCGGCTTCCTGTTTACATTCGAGACCATTCGCCGATTCATCGAGACTGGTCAGTACAAGAAGATTATCATTGTTACCGGAGAGAGAATGAGCAGCATCGTAAACTACGAGGACCGTACAACCTGTCCTTTGTTCGGCGATGCGGCAGTTGCACTGATGATAGAGCCTAGCGAGGATCCTAGCCTGGGATTCCAGGATAGTATCCTCCACGTGGACGGCATCGGCAGAAGATATCTGTACCAGACAGCCGGCGGAAGCCTCTATCCAGCAAGCCACGACAATGTGGACAAGCGTATGCACTTCATCCACCAGGAAGGGCAGGGCGTATTCAAGTATGCCGTAGTAAATATGGCAGACGTATCTGAAGAGATGATGAAGCGCCACAACCTTACTGCCGAGGATATCGCATACCTGGTTCCTCATCAGGCCAACCTGAGAATAATAGATGCTACCGCCAGAAGGATGGGTCTTCCTAAAGAGAAGGTGCTCATTAACATAGAACGCTTCGGCAATACGGCGGGAACCTCCATTCCTCTTGCAATCTGGGACTTCAAGTCCAAGTTCAAGAAGGGAGACAACCTGATCCTGAGCGCATTCGGAGCGGGCTTCACCTGGGGCAGCATTTTCTACAGGTGGGCATATTAGGCCTAAAGAAAAGAAATACGGTTTGGTCCTATAGTTCAACGGATAGAACGGAAGTTTCCTAAACTTCAAATCTGGGTTCGATTCCCGGTGGGACTACAAAGCGGTTCGGAAGAGCCGCTTTTTCTTTTATCAAATACCTAGAACAATATCCGGGCTGATTTCAAGCTTTACGGCAATGGTTCGTGCTTGTTAGATGATTATTGATTGATACCTTCGTTGAAGCCATTGAGGAAGGCGGCCCAGTTGGAGATGAGTTCGATGGCAAACCAGGCGACAATTATGATTACCACCAGCCAAATGATTTGCTTTCTGTTTTCCTTAATGAAGGTCTTTGCTTGTTTCATTGTTTCCATAACTTCTTTCTTTTTAGTTTATTATGGGTGCAATATAGCAGTATGGCCTCAACGGCGGATGCCAAACGGTAAATAAATTTGATTACATTTGAAGAAATTGTTGATACTGGAATCGTATAAGTGTATTATGCGTTTTAATCGCATATCAAGAATCTGTAATTATGGAAGTTAGAAACATTGTAGTGCTGGGGCGCAGAAATGCGGGCAAAAGTTCGCTTGTTAACCTTTTGACAGGCCAGAATGTGTCTATAGTGTCTGATGTGGCGGGAACTACCACGGATCCCGTACGCAAGCGTATGGAGATTAAAGGAGTCGGGCCGTGCAATATCATTGATACGGCGGGAGTTGATGACAGCGGGGATGTAGGTGCGCTGCGCTCGTCCAGAAGCCTGAATGAAGCGGTAGGGGCGGATCTGGCTCTTCTGCTTTTTACGGGGAACAGTTTCCTGGATTATGAAAGGAATCTGGCCGCCCTTCTCAAAGATAACGGGATACCGTTTATAATCGTTCACAACCAGGAAGATCTTGAGCATCTGGAGGATGATGTAAGAGTTTCTCTCACCGATGAATACAAGTGCCCTGTAGTAAGATTTACCTGCCTTAAGAACATAAGCGGGATGTATGTCGAGGAACTTGTAGAAGCTATTGCAGGAGCGCTGAAGCATACAGGAGAAACTGAAGTGGAACTGGTTCCCCGGTCTTTGGCAGGAGAGGGGGACAGGGTGCTGCTGGTTTGCCCGATAGACAAGGGAGCTCCGGAAGGAAGGCTGATACTCCCTCAGGTGAAGGTTCTCCGTAATCTTTTGGACAACAAGGCAGTTGTTACGGTCATCCAGCCATCGGAACTGAAAGATGTTTTTCAGAAGGAGAAGTACAAGTTAGTGATAACGGACAGCCAGGCCTTTAGTGAAGTTGCAGCGGCGGTTCCGGAAGGTATTCCGGTAGGCAGTTTCAGCATTCTGTTTGCCCGCCGCAAAGGGCCGTTTGATTTGTTCCTGAAATCAGTCTCCGCGATAGATAACCTAAAGGACGGAGATAGGGTGCTGATACTTGAAAGCTGCACTCACAGAGCAACTTGCGACGATATAGGCAGGGTAAGAATTCCTGCTTTGCTCAAGTCTTATACCGGCAAGGATCTGGCATTTGATTTTGTGAGCGGACTGGATCCGGTTCCGGACCGGAAGTATGCCCTGGCAATCCAGTGCGGCGGCTGTATGGCAACAAGCCGTCAGATACAATCCAGGGTGGAAAGCATCGCTGAGGAAAAAGTTCCAGTAACAAATTATGGCCTTGCAATAGCATTTAGCAAGGGGCTTTTCGGTAATAGAAATTTCACGGATTTCTTGACTTTGGTTGATGAATAGCAACAAATAGCGGGATTTTTCTTATTTTTGTAGATGCACTTTTGCGAAAATTATTAATTAAACAATAAAACGATGTCAGAAGTTAAAAGAGTTTACCGCTTTGGCGGTGTAAATGCCGATGGTGACGGCTCTATGCGTAACCTCCTTGGTGGAAAGGGAGCAAACCTTGCAGAAATGTGCAAGCTCGGAATTCCTGTACCGGCTGGTTTCACTATTACCACAGATACCTGCAACGAATATTACGATCTCGGATGCAAGATGCCGGAAGGTCTTGAGGCTGAGGTAACAGAGGCCCTCAAGGCTACCGAGGAGATAATGGGCCGCAAGTTCGGCGACCCTAAGAATCCACTCCTGGTTTCCTGCCGTAGCGGCGCCAGAAGCTCAATGCCTGGTATGATGGAGACCGTTCTCAATATCGGCCTTTGCTCTGAGACCATTCCTGGTCTGATAGAGGCAACCAAGAATCCAAGATTCGTTTACGACGCATACAGGCGTCTGATCATGATGTATTCTGACGTCGTAATGGAGAAGGCAGAGGGCATCAAGCCGAAAGGTGACAACGGAATCCGCAAGCAGCTCGACAACATGCTGTTAAGATTAAAGGAAGAGAGAGGTTATGCTTCTGATACTGACCTTACTGAGGAAGAACTGAAGGCTCTCTGCGAGGACTTCAAGATCAGAGTTAAGCAGGAGCTCGGAAAGCCATTCCCGGATAACGCTATGGATCAGCTTTGGGGCGGTATCGCAGCCGTATTCAAATCCTGGAACGGAGAAAGGGCTATTTCCTACAGAAGAATCGAGGGAATTCCAGACACTTGGGGAACAGCAGTTTCCGTACAGAGTATGGTATTCGGTAACATGGGAGAGAATTCCGCAACCGGTGTTGCTTTCTCGCGTAACCCTGCAACCGGAGAGAACAAGTTCTACGGTGAGTGGCTGATTAATGCTCAGGGTGAGGACGTTGTGGCTGGTATCCGCACACCTAACCCTCTGAACGACGCTACCAAGAGCGAGCACAACCAGCATCTGCTTTCTCTGGAGAAGGCTATGCCGGATGTATACGAGCAGCTTAACACAATCCAGCACAATCTGGAGCAGCACTTCCACGATATGCAGGACCTCGAGTTCACTATCCAGGACGGCAAGCTCTGGATGCTCCAGTGCCGTGTAGGTAAGCGTACCGGTCTGGCAGCTCTGAACATGGCTATGGATATGCTTGCAGAAGGCCTCATCGACGAGAAGACCGCAGTTATGAGGGTTGCTCCTAAGCAGCTGGACGAGATTCTGCACCCAATCCTCAATGCTACAGAGGAGAAGAAGTTCACTCCTGTGGCTCACGGACTTCCTGCTGGCCCTGGCGGATCTGTAGGAAGAATCGTCTTCACACCGGAGGCTGCTGTTGAGGCTGCCAAGAGAAAGGAGAAGGTTATCCTCGTTCGTGAGGAGACCAACCCTGAGGACGTTGAGGGTATGAGGGCTGCAGACGGCCTTCTGACCGCAAGAGGAGGTATGACTTCCCACGCCGCTCTGGTTGCAAGAGGATGGGGCAAGTGCTGCATCGTAGGATGCGACGCTGTCCACATCAACATGCTCACCAGAACCATGACAATCGGTGACAAGGCATACAAGGAAGGAGACGTATTCTCACTCAACGGAATCCGCGGACTGGTTTACGATCAGCCTGTTCCAACAATCAACGCTTCCGAGAACAAGAGCTTCATCGATTATATGAAGATCGTTGACAAGTACCGTGTTCTGGGCGTAAGAACCAACGCTGATAACCCTGACGATGCACAGACTGCTCTCAACTTCGGCGCTGAGGGAATCGGACTGTTCCGTATCGAGCACATGTTCTACGGCAAGAATTCCGAGGAGCCTCTTGCAAAACTCCGCAAGATGATCCTTTCCAACACTCCGGCAGAGAGAAGGATGGCTCTGGACGAACTGGAACCATACGTTACCGCTTCCGTAAGGGCTACAATGAAGGTTATGGACGGCAAGCCTGTTACCTTCCGTCTGCTCGACCCGCCATTGCATGAGTTCGTTCCTCAGTCTGCAGAGAAGAGGCAGGAACTTGCCAACTCCCTCAACATCACTCTCGAGGATGTTGCAAAGAGAGGAGAGGCTCTCCACGAGGTTAACCCTATGATGGGTCACCGCGGAGTGCGTCTGGGTATCTCTTATCCTGAGATTTCCGAGATGCAGTTCAGGGCAATCTTCACCGCTACTGCACAGCTGATCAACGAGGGCTACCATCCGCAGCCTGAAATAATGATTCCTGTAACTATCTCTTACAAGGAGCTCAACGACCAGAAGGCAATCTGCGAGAAGGCTTACGACGAAGTTTACAGCAAGACCGGAGTTGAGATCAAGTACCTCTTCGGAACAATGATCGAGATCCCAAGGGCAGCCATCATGGCAGACCGCATGGCAAGAACCGCACAGTTCTTCTCATTCGGAACCAACGACCTGACTCAGATGACCTTCGGCTTCTCAAGAGACGACGTTGGAGGATTCATGCAGGACTACATCGACAAGAAGATTATCGCTGCCGATCCGTTCCAGAGCATCGACCCTATGTCTGTAGGCAAGCTTGTTGAAATGGGTGTTAAGGGAGGCCGCACCACCAATCCTAACCTCAAGTGCGGTGTCTGCGGCGAGCACGGTGGAGACCCTGCTTCAGTAGAGCTCTTCCACAAGTTCGGCATGAACTACGTATCCTGCTCACCGTTCCGCGTTCCTATCGCGCGCCTTGCCGCTGCCCAGGCAGCCATCAAGAGCTACAAGTAGCAGATACTCAGCGATGGATTAAAAGAAACGGCTCGGAATCCGAGCCGTTTTCTATTTTATTTTGTTTTATTGGGAAGAAGAAATATCTTTGTGGTTAGAAGGTTGTGATACGGTTCCGTTCGTGGCAGGTGTATTATCTGTTAAGTTCCCTGCCAGCAAAGTATGATAAGCAACAGATTGCTTATTCTGCACTTCGGAGGCAGACCACACAACCTTCTTATTTTTTCCGTATGTCCTTCTGAACACTCCTCCGCTATTAACTCTCCAGAAACCCTTATCTTCCACTAATTCAATGTATAGTGTATTGTTGTGCTGATTCTGAAGTTGTAGCATATGCGTACCCGTTCCTAAAGAATACTTCTTGCCTTCTATTATTCTATTATAGTTATGGGCGACATATTCTACGAATGCTTCAATGCTCTTGAACCCCGCATTTATAATTTGTTTTCCATGTCTAATCTCTATATGGATTCTACCATAATTTTGATTTCCCAATTCTAGTTTGATTGGTGCTGGTTTAAGTCCAGTGTTAGGAGTAATGTTTCCAAAAGTTGTGGTACCGTTACTTGCTAGTATAAACAAAACCCCATTTTCTTCTTCAACAGTGCAGCTACTTATTTCTTTCTTCATAACCATATAGAATAATCAATTGAAGCAAAGAAAACAACTTTCACCTCTTGGAGTATGCCAAACAGTACAATTGACTCTTTTGCTGCAGATTTTGGCGAATCCTAGAATCGTAACAAATAATTTTGTAAATTTGATTGCTGATTCCGCGTAATCTGCAGTCTCAGCGATAACATAAGAAAGCGTTTAGCTTTATTCCTTACTGGTGAATCTGGACAATTCTTAGCAACAGGAATAAGTTATCCGCTCCTGCGGGCTATTCTTGGGATTCTCCCAACCAATAGCAAGTGTGAGCGTACATACTTATTTGTTGCGAGGCAGTCCAGAGCCAACCAGTAGATTAAGTTAATGTGGCTCACACTTTCTTTTTGGTTTATAGCCAAAGAGCCTTGGCCTTTATATAGAGTTTAATGACCTCTTTTTCTTCACGCTCGGTGATCTTTACGACCTCGTTAGTTCTGTTGTTTACTGCTTGTTCTCAAACAATTAATAATATTAATGACCCACATTTTGACAATGACGGACATCTTCTTGATAGCCTAGGGGATTATTTTGAGGCTGCACATCCAACATCACTCTCTTTTTTTATTGAGGTGAGTGGAAGTATGAATGGTTTTTTTAGGGCTAATAAACCAACTGCTTTCAAATCTGATGTTTGGTCTATTGTTTCAAATTTTGGTAGTCCAGGTGTTTCTGTTTTATCAAATAGTGGAACCCAAGTGACATACTATAATGATGAACAATTTAGGAAGAAAATGAATTCAGGCTCCTTTGTATCCACGGCTTCTACACAGGTACCAGCAATGATAGAAACAATTCTATCATCACTTGATTACGAAAACGGAGCTGTCTCAGTACTTATTTCGGATATGAAGTATAGTCCAGTTGGAAGTAACGCAATGTCTGTTCTTCTTCAGCAGTACTCTACTGATATCAGGAATATTGTTGGGAAATATCCGGGAGTGGCCTATAGTATTATTGGAGCATTTTCAGAGTATCTTGATTCAAGAGGAAATATCTCTTGCGAGAAGTCCCCGTATTACTATGTTGTTATCGGGAAAGATGTTTGTGTAGCAGAGGTTCGTAATTGTATCACCACTCTCCTTGCGGACAGGGAACATTACATGGACAATATCGAAATCGGTTTTGATTACAAACGCCCAGTTTACGGATTTGGTGTTCCAGACAATATTATTCAGCTTGAAGAAGAGCCATCTTTCTATAATTATGATGTAACTTATTCTGACACTTGTAAGGTAATACTGAATCTTGATCTCTCAGACTTCCGATGGTTAATTGCAAGCGATGAAGATATCCTCAGGGAATGCCTTAAAGTGAAGGCATCATACGGTTCCATGATTGAGATTGGAAAAATTAACATCAGTATAAACAATCACAATCAGAAAAAGTTGGAAAGACTTGCCGTCGCTTCAGTGGAACTGAAACTATGGAATATGCCGATGGACGCCGATGTCATCGAATGGACTTTGAACCATCCAGAGTATTCCATTACCGATACCTTTATGCAGATCCAGAACGCTGCTGCCGAAGCAGATCTTACTGGGTCTTTCTCCCTTGTCAATTTCATCCAGGGCGTATTCCAAGCGGTACAGAACCACTGGAACCTGGACCCAAACAGAATCTTGATTTCAAAAAGCAACTAACATATGAAGATTGTTGATATTTACGGATGGGGGCTTCCCAAGCAGGCGGATTTCCTCAACCACTTCAAAAACAACGACACGCTGTATAATCAAGCCCGTGCCCTTTGGAGCAAGCTCGACGCTTGCACGGTTTGGTTTATTGTCGCATTTGTAGTTATTGCACTGGTTTTTGCCATCATTTACTACGGGCCTTATAACAATAAGCCTCGGCGTCACTATAAGGTGAAGCATTGGCTTATCTGGATGCTAATTACAGCCGCCGTTACCTTTGTGATTACATTGGTTATGGGGCTGATTATAGTCAAATCTCCTCTTCTTGCGAGAATCGGCCTGATTCTCCGTGTCAGCGGAATCAATGTCCTCTGCAGCATAGGAGTATATTTCATCGCTGCTCTTCTGGTCTGCAATATGCCGTTCCTGAAGACCAACGCATACAGGTTCCTTAAAATCAGTAAGTAGTTATGGCAAATAAAGTATTCGTTTTCTGCATTGGCGGAACCGGTCTCCGGGTTATGAAAGCCATTACGATGCTTGCAGCATCTGGCGTAAAGACGAATGGATATTCCATCGTCCCTATTATCATTGACCCACATATTGACTTGGAAGAGAAGACCAAGGTTGACAATCTTATCAATGACTATATCAGCATCTACAAGTATTCAACGACAAGCGAGGGGCAGCAAATGAATCCGCTTGACGGCTTCTTCAATACCCAGTTCCAACGTCTCGCAGAAATTGATGATGAGCAGAACAACACCAGCGCCAGTATGGCTGAGCGACGCACATTCGGCGAATACATGAATGTAGGCAACCTCAGCAATGATGACGTGAACAATTTTCTCGTGCAGACCCTTTTCTCGAAAGAGAATCTCACCAACAGCCTGTCTGTGGGTTTCAAGGGAAATCCTAACATAGGAACAGTTGTTCTAAACGAGATGGTTAATGGAGCAGATTGGTACAGTGCTTTCACCCGTCATTGCGAGAGAGGAGACCGTGTGTTCATCATCAGTTCGATTTTCGGAGGTACTGGAGCATCTGGCTATCCCCTCATTGAGAAGAAGATTCGTGATGCGGAAGGGTTCCCGAATGTTCAGCGTGCAGTAATGGGTGCCGTAACGGTACTCCCTTACTTCTCCCTAGAAGATCCTACGGTTTCTGGAAGCGATATTGATTCTTCCAGTTTCTTCACGAAATCAAAGTCTGCTTTGAGCTACTACGAGAATACCGTGAAATCGGATTATCTCTATTATGTTGGAGAACAGACACTTCGAGCTAATTACAAAAACAACGAGAAGGAGCAGAAAGACTTTGCCCACTTCGTAGAGGTGGTGGCTGCTACAGCATTGTTCGACTTCCTCTCCAAACCTAAACCGGATTCCCCGCAGGCGTTGACCCGTGCCATCTATGATGACAAAGTTGCCCTTGATTTGGCGTCCCTCGGTGCCGGATATAAAGGAATCGTCAAAGATGTGGCGGATATGATGCTGCTTGACCTTCTCGTTAAGATTCTGCCCGAGGAATCGCAGTTCCCACTGAAGAAAGACCGCAAGATGAACAAGGATTTCTATCAGGACCATGCGTTCGTCGCTCTTGACCAGTTTACTAAAGGATTCTACCAGTGGTATAAGGAATTGTCCGAGAATGCCCGTGGTTTCACCCCACTGAACCTTGTCGGTCCAGGAAAGGAATTAACCAACTGGGTTAAAGGGAATACGCTTAAAGGCAAAGATGAGTCCTACTATCTGCTGGAGATGATTAAGGCCAGCAATAAAGGGAATGGCGAGAAGCATGACAACATCTTCCGTTACTTCCTGGAGTTTACATACAATGCCATCAATGTTTACACCAAAAATCTGTAGTTGAATTATGAGTAGTATAGATATCAATATCATACAGAGAGGCATCACCAACAACTTTGAGTGGTCAGCCGAGCAGGGACGTATAACCGCTGCAGACTTGGGTAAAATCGGTGAGCAACGTACCGACAATTGCGGAGCGCTTAATGCTCTTCCTACTCCTTTTGCACGTTTCTTCGTGTTCAAGGAGGCATTCCGCCGCGTGCTGGAGCAGAAACTTGACCCTGTAAACAAACCTGCAGGACGGGCTTACGAGCACCTTGTTTCCAACACACTTGACGTGTTCGAACTCCTTTATAATCTCAAATATCACGAGAACCGTTGGAAGAGCCAGGACCGCAGAATTGTAATCAAGGAGTGGAATTATGCCGACCAAATGAAGGTTCTCAAGAATGACGTCCCTATTCTGGGCAATGCCGTAGAGAGTTACTTCAAGGAAGATCTGGGCGAAGCATCCAGAAAATTGTTCTTCATTATTCTTGAGGACAAGGGCAAAGAATGTCTTCTGGCAACAAGTTCCCCGATGACCGGTTTTATTACCCCTCCGGATCTGGATCTCAAGACAGAGACCCGGGCCGGAAGAAAGGAAGAAGACTTCATCGGAGCAATCTACCAGGCGCTTAATATTGCCCCGCTTACCAGAAAAGAAGGCGGCAAGTATTTCAAAGATATTCTCCTCTTCGAGAACAGGAGCGAGGATTTCAAGAATTACATGTATAACAAGCTCTTCTCTGGCGGTGCTACGATTGATACCCGCTTTAAGGAGTTGAGGGATTATATCAAGGCATTTGATGCTGACCGGCAAATAATCAAGAACTGGTCCGATGCTGAACTTGAACAGGTCTATTCGGTTGACAATACGCCCCTCGTGGTAAATGGAATTCCTATTCTTTGCAGCAAGGCGACAGATGTAATTAACTATCTCACCGACGACATTATCAGGCTGCCATACAAGATTGATTCTGATAAGTTCGTAACGCTTATATTCACACCGGACAGCGCTGACAGAGATTTCGATTATCTGCTTCCGTTGACGAAAGAAGGTCTCGAGCATCTTAAGGCTGGCGACCTCAAGATTTCCGGAACAAAGAAGTCATATGGAGACGTTGCTGTCGTTCTGGAATGCAACGGTAAGAAGCACGAACGCTATTACACCACGGATAATAATCCTGGCGCAGGCAAGGGTTCTGTTCTCGACCTTTCGTTGGCAAAGATCAATTTCGATATTGCACTCTTCCCGAATGTCCTGTCGTACAAACCAAAGGAGAACAATTATTTCAAGATTCTAGTATCGGCAACAGACCAGAACGGGAACAAGACTTTCTCTGTGGCAAATCTTGCCCTGGACTTCTATGCTACTGACAAGGGAGGGAAATACATCCATGTCGAGGAAGCGACCGACAATACCTTTGAAAACGGTGTTAGAGCGCCATTTATCCGTTCCCAGCAAGACAGCGACAATGACTGCGGCACCAAGTATTACGAGGTGTTCAACACGCCTTTCAGCGCCATTTGTGCTGAGATTTACCTGGAAGGGAAGGCCTATCAGTTTGCTATTATCCCTATTTGGGACAAGTCAGAGCCGTCAGAGAAGAAGTTCTCTTACGCCATTGACCTGGGGACGTCCAATACTTATATCTCACGTCGAGAGTATGGCAAGATGACGGAACCTCAGCAGCTGAAGATGGATAAGCAGATTGTCAACTATCTCCACGCCAAGGAAGAATCCGTCCAAAAGGGCCTTATTTCCAGGATTGAAGGTAAGATTCCGGAAGCATTCAAGACGCTGGTCAAAACGGAATTTGTCCCTGCGCTTATTGACGATAAAACCTACAGGTTCCCGATTCGCACGGCTCTCTGCGTGACCGGCGATGATACCAGGAAACCCGTTCTCTTTGACAATAGCAATATTGCTTTCTTCTACGAGAAGTTCCGTGGTGCCGGCAATCAGACCGTCATTACAAACATCAAGTGGGCAGAGGATGAAAAGAATCTGCGGGTGTTTATCCGCGAGATTCTACTTCTCATCAAGGCTGACATTCTTCAGGAGAACGGTGTCATCTCAGGAACAGAGGTTATTTGGTTCCGTCCGCTCAGCTTCAAGGAAAGTATTCGTCGTAACTTCGAAAAGATTTGGAAGGAGGAAGCCTCCATTATCCTCAATCTTGACTCCGCAGAGCAGCAGTTGAAGTGCTACACTGAATCTGAGGCTCCCTACTACTACTTCGCCACGAAGTCTGCATTCCAGAATGTTGAGTCCGTCGCCGTGATGGACATCGGTGGTGGTTCTACCGATATTGTCTATTACGCCAAGGGAGAAGCCAAGATTGCCAACTCCGTCCACTTCGGATGCGATGTCCTTTGGGAGAATGGCTACAACCAGTTTGTGAATGCCAGGGACAATGGTATTTTCAAGCACTACAAGGACAAGATTCAATTCGATACCAATGAATTGAAGGAACTCTACGAAGCGATGTTGAAGTCGAACCATACTTCGACCCGTGACATCATCAATCTGTGGATCAGCAACGATAAGGAAACTGAAATTTCCAAGAAACTGAGGACCGACCATATTTCGACTTTCGTCTATCACTACACTGCGCTGGTTTATTATATGGCCGCCATGTTCAAGGCTAATGAGTTGCCTTATCCGAGAACAATCATCTTCAGTGGTAACGGAAGCAAATACATCGACAACTATATTACTGATTCTAAGGCATTCCTAAAACAGATTACCGAATTGATCGTGTCGAAGGTTTATGGGGTCGAAATATCTGATATTGAACTTGTTTTGCCTACGGAGCGAAAGGAAAGCACCTGTTACGGCGGACTTTACCACCGCGCAGAAGCCAAGGAACCGAAGCCGGTTGTTTACCTTGGCGACGGCAACAATGCTGAATATAAGGATGTCGAGGCCATCAATGCGGCTTATTCATCTGGAATGAAGAATAACCTTGCCAATGAAATCGCCGCAATGAACAGAATCTACAAAGAGGTTCTGGATGCCCTCATCCAGCAGTCAGTCATTGAACAGGTGGATTCCGCCAAGATGAAGGATGTTGTGGATTCTGTGGTCAAGGACGCTCTGGTATCCAAGTTCCAGACTGAGATTCTTGACAAGTACATGCTTCAGGAGCCTTTCAACGATACTCTATTCTTCCTGCCGGTTGTAGAAGCTGTGCTTCAGCTGACAGGCGTTTATATGAAATAAACCATGAATTTTTTCCAGTTTCTCGACACATATCCTTGGGTAACTGTCGCCGCCTTTGCGGCAATCCAGCTTTGGTTCTTCTTCACCACTCGGATAAAACTGAACGATTTAAGTCGATTTTTCCCATCCAAGAAATGGGCAACGAAAGGCGATGAAGAGAGTTTGACTTATATAAGTGAGCCAGAAGGCTCCAAAAATGCCCAGGAACTGGTCAGCGAGATCAACGACTACATTACAAAGACAAACGGTGCGGTAGAATATGCCGTCATCAAGGATAAAACGGAACGCCGCATTGACTCCATGTATGAGTTTGCAACGTCTAAGATTTCTTTCCCGACCTACCTCGGTCTTATGGGTACTTTCTTCGGCGTTTACATTGGTTTGAAATGCTTCAATGCGGGCTTGGGCCAAGGTGACGGTGGTATCACGGACCAGATGGTCAAGGAACTCATCGGCGGAATCATCGTTTCAATGGTGACGTCGTTGGTAGGTCTTGTCCTGATGACCCTCAGCAATATCCACGTGAGCAAGGTTCAGAAGAAAGTTGATGCGCAGAAGGATGAATTCTTTGAGTTCCTTCAGATCTCGGTCATCCCGACCCTGGGAACGAATGTATCTTCTTCCCTCAACAGACTAAGAAGCACTATTGGTAACTTCGAGCCGTCATTCCGAGCTGTCATAGAAGAATTCAAGACCGCTTTCCGTGACTGTACGGATATGTTTAAAGGGACGTTTGCTGAGAATGCAGAAGTTCTCACGAAGGCGGTTGCCGAGATGGGCAGCAATATGACTCTCATCAACGAGAACATTCAGAAGCAGGACCAGCTACTTGCCACTCTCAGGCAAAGAGAGATGGTCGTCACCCTGGATAAGTTTGTCACTGCGGCCAATAGCTTTGATTCTGTGGCCACATCTATCCAGAAACTGGAAGAAGTCAAGGAAAGAATCATCGCATCCACCAATACGCTTGCCGAGAGACAAGAGTCTTATAACCAGTCTCTTGAGATTCCTATAAGGCTTCTGCAGCAGATTAATGCCATTCTCGACCGTGTTACTACGTTCGAGAAGAGCATCAATGCCTTGGGCGTGGATATCGCTCAGACCCAGCTGCTTGGCAATACGCATATTAACGCCATTGAGGAACAGCTTAACGCCCTGAAAACGAAGCATAGCCTTGTATATCGTTATCAGGACACTGAGGTTGAAGAACTCGACAAGATTTACAAAGAGCAATCCAAAGCAGTTGCAGATTTATCTGATGCCTTCAAACGAGTCGTCGCCCAGAACAAGGATGACATTGAGACTGCAATGGGCGACTTCAAGAAAGCCTACGACGAGATTGTGCGCAGCTGCAAGACCGGTGTCCAGCAGAAACTGGATGAATTCATCAACGCTCTTAACAAGACACTGGATGTTGAAGATACAAACCGCAAACTCTCCAACCTTGATAGACTTCAGACGCTTGAAACAGGCCTTGGCGAAATCAAGACTGCAATCTCTGACAAAACCGCCATTGCTGATGTATCTAAGGCAGTACGTGAAGGCAACGCCAAGATTGACGAACTGGCCCGTCGCCCGATTGTCGTCCAGAGTACTGTATCTTCTTCTGGCGGTAATGCCAGCAACGGTGAAGAACCTCGTAGAAGAGGTATTTGGCCATTTAGACATAAGTAGTTTTTATAATGCGAAAGAAAGGCGACAAAGACTCTTTCTGGCCCAGCTATGTGGACATTGTCACCACCCTGTTTGCTATCATGGTGGTGTTATTTGCCGTGTCTTATAGCCGGTTTCGCGTAAAGGAAGCGGAACTGAGGAAAATCGCTGACAAGTACGAGGAGATAAAGAAAATCTACCAGACTGTAGAAAACATTGATTCCACCTACTTTGCGTATGACTCAACTTATGTAAAGCACATCTTCAAGATCCAGGTAACCTATCAAAAAGGCGAATTCGATCTGTATAAACTGATGGCGGACCGAACGAACCGTGCTGAGGCAGACACTCTTCGCAAACGCATTATAGCTGCTGGCCAAGAGATTAAGAGAACTGTTCAGAATCTCCAGAATATGCACGATAAGAAACAGGACATCAAGTATTTAGTTGTCATTGAGGGACAAGCGTCCGCAGACGGATACTATATCAACCCTTACTTCAACAACGATGTCCTGAGCTACCAACGTGCTCTTGAACTTCATAGATTCTGGAAGAAGAATGACATCGATTTCTCTGCCATGCCAAAGTGTGAACTGGTCATTAGCGGCAGCGGTGAAGGCGGTGTACCGAGGGATACCACACGTGAAGAATTCAACCAGCGATTCTTAATTCACATTGTTCCGGTCATTGGCAACATCCGCCTGGACGAGACACAGAAGTCAGTAGTCAATAGATGATGTCCAGGATGTCCGCCATAGGTTTCATCTTCATTTGCATCCTTCAATCTCTTGTTGGCTGCATCAGTTACCCGGATGCCGGCAACGAGATTCGTTTGGAATTGCCGTCTCATTCTGACACCGATTGCGTTATTGAATATAACGGTTATACGGTCTTATATGATGCAGCGGCACATGTTCCGTGTTGGGTGGCGTATGAACTTAAGGAAGATGAGGTTGTGAATACTCCACCTCCATTTAAAGGAGCTTTTGTAAAAGACACGAGCGTGTCTTTTGTTCAGGCAGATGGATATGATTTCCGTGGCTCTGGATGGTCTCGAGGGCATATGGCTCCTGCTGCTGATTTTAAATGGAGCAAAAATGCCTATAATGATACCTTTTATTATACAAACTGTTGCCCCCAGAATCAAGAAATGAACAATGGAAGTTGGAACGTCTTGGAAAACTTTGTCAGAAAGATAGCCAAGAAGTATGGATTAGTGTATGTTGTGACTGGGCCGGTGGTTGGCACTAATAGGTTTGGAAAGATTGGAGCGCATCATGTGTTAGTCCCTGATGGTTTCTTTAAGGCATTACTTATTTCTTATGAAGGCCATTATTACGCAGCTGGCTTTTATATGGATAATGTTCCAAAGAAACAATCAATAAAAGATTGTTGTTTGAGTATAAACGAGCTTGAAAAAATAACAGGAATTGATTTCTTTTCCTCATTATCAGATGATATAGAATCTGTAGTTGAATCTGAAATCCAATATAACATTTGGTTCTAGTAGTATTATAGATAAACAATTATGGAGTGTTACGACAATTACATTAATAGTTTAAGGGCGCTATCTCAACATATGACCGAGATGGATTATGGAATGACAGCTGATCTTATGTTAGATACTGTTACCGAGTCCTATTTCAACAAGATAGATCATGCATCATCAATGCTTTTTTCTTTCTACGAAAAGCATCTTGAAAATAAGTTGGTGTTAAATTCTATACAACGGCTGCTATACTCACGACAGCAGGCTGATTATGAAGGAGTCCGTTTATGCCTATTAATAGATATATTCCGTTGTTATGTTGAATTGGGGCATTCTACAAGGCTTAATTCGCCGGAGGGCGTTGCTCTATTAATGGTCTTGGTGAAGTTTCTTGTTCCGGAGTATGTGATGAGATATGAAGATTTGAAATCAGTTCCATCAGATGTCCTTAATTATGATGGTTTGATTCCTTTCATAGAAGCTTGTTCTCATGATATACAGGTTCCTTTGGGAGAATGTATAGTATCCAGTATACTTCAGAATATATCTCCGAAAAATGACCGCAGATATCGTATTATTCTATATCGTTTCTGCTCTGCTGTTGCGGAGGTTGATGGGGAAATAACTGAAGTTGAAGAGGATTTTATTAAAAAGCTTCTTCGTCTTGACGATGATGATCCGGATAATGATATTATTGTTTATTAGAAAATAGTTTCATACTTCAGTAATCTTAGCAAGTATTTCCGTTTCGTTGAGGAGTGCTTTAAGGCATTGAACCGGTCGCAAAATGCGACCAGTTCTTGAGCTACCCTAGGTCGCAATCTTTGCAAGTATCTCCTCTGCACTGATGAAACTCATCAGTGTGAACCCGAACCACTTCTTTCCCAGATCCTTCAGCGATGCCCCGATGTGATATACCTCTTCATCAATGAGAAGAAACCTGTCGTGACTTTTCTTGAATTGTTCAACCTCTATTATTGGATATTGACCGTTGTGCCTAGCTATATCCAATAGCAATTGCTGGTTAATGTTGTGAGTATATATCTTCGCCGATATTCCACTATCCCGTTTGTCGAGAAGAGTTAGGACTGTGTCATCTACATAATTATCTATAAGTATTATAGATTTTTTGGCTTTCCTAATAAGATCACATAGAAATGTATATGCATCAAATATCTGTCCGTCATAGAAAATCCCTTGCTTGGGTGATTGATGTGCTTCCAACCTGTTAAACACCTCATCAATACGTTTATCTGTCTCGATTTGATGGTATTCAATTTTAGTGAGTCTTTGAAATACTTGAGCATTACTTGCTAAATAATGTCGCATCGCTGTGAAAGCGCGCATAATATTGATGTTAGCCTCTATTGCAGTATCAGACCTAAGTATACCGCTGAGCATTGCGATACCATTCTCTGTGAATGCATAGGGAAAGTATTTTAAATGCTTCCCTCTCTTATTGTTTAAGATAGCAATTTGCGATCTTAAACAATCTTCCTTAGTCAACTGGAACATAAAATCATCTGGGAAACGCTTTATATTTCGTTTTACTTGTTCGTTTAGCCTTCCAGTAGTTACCCCATAAAGTTTTGCCAAGTCTCGATCGAGCATAATCTGTTTTCCCCTGATTGTGAAAATCATTTTCTCAATGTCTGTAGATGCGACAAGTAGTTCTGCATTGTTATCCGGTGCTTTCTTTTCCATCATTTATATAATATATTCGTTTGCAAAAGAAATACAAATCCACTTTCTGGCGGATGCCAAACAGTACAATTGACTCTTTTGCTGCAGATTTTGGCGAATCTTAGAAAAATTTGCTTTGTAACCACTGAAGAGATAATGGCTAAGATAAAGGAAAATGTAAAGGTAAAAACGCGGCCCATAGTTAAACTATGAGCCGGATAGAGGGGCTGGAAGTTTGTTGCTGGCGGTTAGAAGATCCTTATTGCCTGTAATTATGGTTTCCTGAAGAGAAACTGCTCGTAAGCTCTTATGGATGCAGAATCTATGTCGATATATCTTATAATGCCCAAGTATTTGTCGTTCTGATAAATGGTCATGTAACGCTCCTTTTCCGGAGTCAAGTTCTGCTTGTCGTCCAAAGATTCCCAGCGCTCTTTGATGTTGCATCTTAATAAGGTGTCTCTGCTGCTGTTATAGCTGATAAAGATATGCTCGCCGTTGACTTCCGAGAATATGTACTTTATATCCGGAACATTAACTGTATATTCCCCGATTTCTGTTTCCTGGTAATTCCTAATCCAAGCTTTAGACGAGTGATGTGTTTTGTTGCTACGGTCTGGGAGGTCAGACATCTCGGCTAGGACATTGTTTAAATGGATTTGCCATTTGTCAAATTTAAAGACTCCATAATCTCCATATTTTTCATTGAAGTCTTTGTTATTCATATTCTCTTTCAGGTAGTCGTAAGTGTCTTTTGCTTTTAAATAGTTTTCCGCGAAAGCTTTGTCCTTTTCCAGTTCCTCATAGTTGATACTTGACGGGAACTGATTGTCTACAAGGATTTCCGGCAGCATTTTTTCCAGTCTTGCCATCTGGCTGCGGATGCCGAAGTCTTTGGCCGTGATGCCTGG
>JAFYZX010000023.1 GCA_017548505.1 Bacteroidales bacterium
CCTCTCCGCCGAAATCCCTTACAGAGCACTCTGTGAGGGATTTTTCGTTAAAAGTGGCCCAAAAAATGTCCCAAAAATCGAAAATTTGAACTAATAAAGGTGCTCGCAGGTCGGCACCTTTCTATGAAGGAAAAGGAGAGAGGTTGTAGGAACTTCACCTCTTCCAAGAGAGATTGTTCGCTACCCATTTTTTTCCAATAACAAAAGGCCACTCAATTCTAATTGTTGGCAAACACTTAAATAGTTATTATCCATCCTCTGTCTCCTTTTTTTTGTAACTTTGTAAATCATAGAACGCCGCAGTCGCTTTTGCGGCTTCTAAGCATTATTATTACCGAAGTATTGCAATGAAAAAACATATTATTGTTAGATTGGTTATTTGCACTTGGGCGGTTGTAGTTTTATTGTCCTCTTGTTCCAGTAATAAGGTTTGGGAGCAACCAGATATATTGTATTCAAATTCGACATTGACCGTCAAAGGCATGGAGCGTCAGGCAGATCGTACTGTTCTCCATCTTTCGATACAGGGACAACCCGGCAACAATTTCCGCATCCAGAGCACTACTTACCTTGCAGGAGACAAGGGTAAGAAATATGCCTTGACAGGCAGCGAAGGAGTCATACTCGACCAATGGGTGCCGTTTTCAGAAGATGTGAAGTCTTTCGACCTGTACTTCGAACCAGTCAAGGGACGTAACCGGGCTTTAGACCTTATTGAGCCGCGGGGCTGGATGATTTACGGCATACATGATGCAGACAAGCCCCTGAAAATAAGGCCGGCAAAGGAACAGGAGCCCATAAAAGATGAGAATGTATTCTTCAAGAAGGGCACGGGAAAGTTGAACGGCCGGTTCGAAGGGAGTGACCATCCGGAAATGATTCAGTTCTTTGGGTATAATGCATTTCAAGAAAATAATCTTCAGACCTGCAAAGTCGCTTCTGATGGGAGTTTCTCCTTAGAGATCCCTCTTGAAAATCCGATTCTGTCTTATTTATGGAGCGAGAATTCATCTAGCCCTCTTTATTTCTTCCTGACACCTGACGGAGAGACCGATATACAGATAGACTCAACAGGCCTAGTCCATTACCCACTTGGTTCCCGGTGCGGGAAACTGGCGGGGTGGCTCTCCAATGCCGCACCTAGTTTCTATTTCTCTCTGAACGGCTCTATGCCTGAAGAAAGAGATTCTTTGGGTATAAGCAGTTTCTTTGCCCGTGTGGGTCAGTATTATGACAGAATGCTGATGTTGGCGGACTATGTAAGTGGGAGACAGGGCTTCTCCAAGGAGGAAGTCCATCTTCTGAAACAGAATATCCGGATCTTGGCCGCGACAAGAGAATTAAGTTCCGTGCTAGATTTCCAGCCTGCGATGGGGATAGGACAGGAGGATTTTGCGGATCCTTCTTTGTATATTTCTATGGCCAAGTTGGATCCCGAGGATTGGACCGCTTTTACCATCAGCAACGTTATTCACTTATCTAATTATTATCAGTTCTTGGGCCCGATGAGAGGGATTATGAGCGATGTCCCTAAAATGATGGCAGTGGACAGCGCCATTTTCCATCAGCCCGGACCGTCCATATTCCTTCAGGCCGTCTTCATGAATGGACAGGGACTCTCGCAGGAAGTCAAAATCAATAAGCAATTACGCGAATTGTATAAGGCGAACGGCTCTCAGCAGTCACAGTCATTTGATTATCATAAGATCTGGGATGCCCGGCTCTCAGCCCTGTCTTCACCCTACCTTAAAGCACGTTACCAGGCAACCTTGGATGAGCTCCTTGCCGAATCGGAAGATCGTTATGACCTGCCTGCCGGAGAGGCAACTGACATTTTCCGACGTTTGGTGGATCCCTTCCGCGGGAAATGGGTTTACGTAGATTTCTGGGACATAGGCTGTGCCCCGTGCAAGATGGGTATCGAGTCTTCGGTTGCACTAAGGAAGAAGATCGCCGAGATGGACAACTTGGAGCTTGTATTCATCACGGGGGACAGGAGCACTCCTCCTAAAACTTATGAAGAATATGTAGCCAAGTATATGGCCGGGGAAACGAGTTATCTGATCCCGGAGGCGGAGAGTATGCTTTTAAGGACCCTGTTCAAATTTAATGCGATTCCACACAACGAGCTAGTCGATCCTGACGGACGCATCGTCAGAGGAAAGAACCTCCCCCGGCTTGAGTGGCCGGACTTTCTAAATCAGCTTGAACTTGCGAAATAAGGAAAGCAGCCACACATATATTGTAATGCTCCAACCAAGGACGGCGCGAGATGATGAAGGATTCCATACTTGAATCCATCGGTCTTCCATTTCTCCGTCTAAGCACAGCCGGTTCGCAAGAGAAAGAGAAAATCGCACAAGCCTTATCATAGAGTTTGTGTAACTGACACCTTCTACAAGTGCTTCCCTTTCTTTTTCTTCGTTCCGTCCCAGTTAGTAAGATCATCGTTGGAGCCACCTCCGCCACCCCCGACGCTGGTACCACCTTTTCCCCCGGCAGCGAGCAATAACGTTGCCACAATCTCCTTCGGGACGGTTATCTCTTCACAGAACTGTTCGGTACGGGACTCGGCCAGATCACAGCTGGATTGATACGTTCCTTTCCAGTTGACCTTGCCAAGCAGGCTTTTCGCCGCCTTCTTCCGCTGGCTTTCTTCCGTCGGATCCAAGCCTTTCAAGATCGCCTCTGCGATAATACCATTGCCGATACTAACCTCTGCCTCCTTGGAGAAGATGAGGTCACGATTCTTGGCGAAGTCGTAAAGGGCTTTCACGGCCTTAGCAATCCTTTGATTCATCTCCTCCAGGAAGGCCTTCTGACGAAGAATCCTCTCCCAAAACTGCTTTATCTCGGGAACAGAGAGTATCTCGCGGACCTGCGCTTCGGCGTCGTCTGCCCTATTGCGCTCTTGCTCTGCCCTCCGCCATTCCTGATTGGTTCTCTCCTTTTCTTGGGCAACCGCAAGGTCTGCGTTTTCGGCGCGCTGGTTTGCCGCCGCGAGGTCTGTTCGGAGTTTCCGGACGGCATTCTCATCCACTGACGCAAGTTTTCCCTTCAGATTGTCGTTCTCTTTGGTCAACCTCTGGTTTACCTCTTTGAGTTGCTTGTTTTCTTCACTGGTTTTATAGATTACCCTTTTGGTCTGCTTGTAGAGCGATTTGCCATAACTCAAAATCTTCCGCTTCTGGCTCCCCTTCGCCGATATAAGACTGTTTTCCATCTGCGCCAGGATAGACTTTACTGCCCCCAGCCGTTCCTCCCTCCACTTCTCCCTTCCCACAACAGGAACGGGAATTGAGAGTTCCTTCTGGATGTCTTCCTTAGCCTTTTTGAGTATCCCGTCCGTTTCCAATTCGGGAACACTTAGTTCTTCTTCGTCGAAATCGAGCGCCTTGATTTCCGACTCCAACGCTTCCGTCTTTTCCTTTACTGCCTTCTGCTCGTCCTTCAGTTTCTTAAGGACGAACTCCTCCCGCTCCAGGTGTTCAAGCCCGGTTTCGGATTTCTTCTGTCCGCGCTCCATATTCAACATATCGGCCAGCATATCCTGCATCTCCGACATATCCTTCTCACTCAACTTGTAAGACTTTCCAGTCTTATGATCCATCCAGTCCCATACGATATGT
This sequence comes from Bacteroidales bacterium, assembly GCA_017548505.1. Classification (GTDB taxonomy): domain Bacteria; phylum Bacteroidota; class Bacteroidia; order Bacteroidales; family UBA932; genus Egerieousia. The sequence continues at coordinate 3,630 of JAFYZX010000023.1, forward strand.
GCGTGATAATTCGGCACCCGGATCCTCCTGCCTCGCTCGTTTTCCTCATAGTGCCCTTCGTCCCGGTGAATGTGAATCTGGATGGCTTTTATGTACCACCTCTTCTGAACGGCCGCGGTGAATCTCTTTAGGTCCTCCAACGTGGTCCCTTCTTCGATGACTGCCACGCCCTCCCGGAGAGGACTGC
>JAFYZX010000024.1 GCA_017548505.1 Bacteroidales bacterium
ATTTAAGACCGGGACCGGAACTGATGCAGCAGGCCGGCGGTCTGCACGGCTTTTCAGGCTGGAAACGTAATTTTCTTACTGACTCAGGCGGTTTTCAGGTTTTTTCTCTTTCCAAGCTTAGAAAGATAACTGATGAAGGTGTTCGTTTTCAAAGCCATATAGACGGTTCAAGACATTTTTTCACTCCGGAAAACAACGTGGATATCCAGCGTCTGATAGGTGCGGACATCATTATGGCTCTGGACGAGTGCACTCCGGGAACGGCTGATTTCCAGTATGCCAAAAAGTCTATGGACAGGACCCACCGTTGGCTGGATAGGTGCATAAAAAGGTTCAAGGAAACAGAACCGCTGTACGGATACAACCAGCACTTCTTCCCGATTGTCCAGGGATGCGTGTATCCGGAACTGAGGAGAGAGGCCACAAAAATTGTCGCCGATGCGGATATGGACGGATGCGCCATCGGAGGACTTTCAGTGGGAGAACCTACGGAAAAGATGTACGAGATGCTGGATATGCTTAAGGAAGAGCTTCCTGAAAGCAAGCCTCGCTACCTTATGGGAGTGGGAACTCCGGCAAACATACTGGAAGGCATAGACCGCGGAGTGGATATGTTCGACTGCGTGATGCCTACCCGCAACGGACGCAACGGAATGCTCTTTACCTGGGAAGGCACCATCAACATAAAGAACAAGAGGTGGGCGGAAGATTTCTCCCCAATCGATCCGCAAGGCACGTCATTTGTTGACCATACTTACACCAAGGCTTACCTAAGGCACATGTTCGTTGCCGGAGAGATGCTGGGAGCGCAGATAGCAAGCAGCCACAACCTGGCTTTCTATCTGGACCTGGTAACCAAGGCAAGAGAGCACATTGTTGCGGGTGACTTCAAGAAATGGAAAGAAGAGATAGTTGGGAAACTGTCGCACAGAATAAGTTAAATGAAACTGAGCAAAGAGGGATTCAAGAACTGGGTGCGGGACTTCAAGCCGCAGATCACCACCATAGACCGGTATATCATAAAGAAGTTTATCGGAACATACGTGGTGGCTCTGCTGCTTATCATCGGTATCGTGATAATCTTCGACCTCAGCGAGAAGGTGGACAAGTTCGTAACCAACCAGGCTCCTCTGAAACTCATCATCTTCCAGTATTACGCCAACTTCATCCCGTACTTCGTGAACATGTTCAGCCCTATGTTCGTGTTTATCACCGTGATTTTCTTCACGTCAAAGATGGCTGCAAACACGGAGATCATCGCGATCCTGGCGGGAGGAATTTCTTTCAAGAGACTGATGTGGCCATACTTTGTATCCGCGGCGGCCATTGTGGTTTTCTCCTTGATTCTCAACCTATACGTTATTCCTCCATGTAACAAGGGAAGGCTGGCTTTCGAGCAGAAGTACGTAAAGAAAAAATACGAGAACTTTGCCCGCAACGTACATTACCAGATAAGCCCGGGCAACTTCCTTTACGTCCAGAGTTTTGCCCCTAGCAACAACACCGCCTACGGATTCTCCCTGGAAAGCATAGAGGGGCACGACATTGTCTCAAAGCTCAGCGCCACCGAGGCCAGGTGGGATTCCACAGCCCAGGGATGGAGGCTCAAGGATTATGTCCTCCGCACTTTTGAAGACGGAATAGAGAACGTAAAAACGGGTAACAGCCTGGATACAGTGTTGGCCATAACAGTAGATGATTTCTACCGAAGGAGAAACACCGTGCAGACCCTTCCGGACGGGCAGCTCAGAAGACTTATCCGGGATCAGAAAGTCCGTGGAGACAAGGATGTTATGTTCTCTCTGATTGAGCAGAACGAAAGGTGGGCCATGCCTTTTGCAGCATTCATACTCACGCTGATCGGAGTATCGCTTTCATCCGTAAAACGAAGGGGAGGAATCGGCCTTAATCTGGGAATCGGCATAGCGCTTAGCTTCTCCTACATCCTCTTCCTGAGGTTTGCTCAAATGTTCGTTTACAGCGGAAGCCTTCCTCCGTTCATTGCCCTGTGGCTGCCGAACGTCCTCTATCTTGGAATCGCGATCTACCTGTACAGAATAGCGCCTAAATAAAACCTAATATTCTCCTCTTTCGACTTTAGCCTTGCAGACCTTCAGCATGTCGTCTATCATTTCCTGCAGGCCCCATTTCGGATTCCAGCCCCATTCCTCGCGGGCGCAGCTGTCGTCCATGACGTCCGGCCAGCTGGCAGCAATTGCGGCTTTCACAGGATCTATCTGGTAGTCCCAGGTGAATGAAGGAATCCTCTTCTTGATTTCCTGGAAGAGTTCTTCCGGAGTGAAGCTCATAGATGCGATGTTGAAGCTGTTGCGGTGAACGAGCTTGCTTGGGTCGGCTTCCATAAGCTGGGTTGTAGCCTCAAGAGCATCAGGCATATAGAGCATATCCATATAGGCGTCCTTTGGAACGGTGCAGGTGTAGCGTCCGTTCTTTGCAACCTCGTAGAAAACTTCCACTGCATAGTCTGTGGTTCCGCCTCCAGGAAGGCATCCGTTGGAGATGATTCCAGGGAAGCGCACGCTGCGGGTATCAACTCCAAATCTCTTGAAGTAGTAATCGCTGAGAAGCTCTCCGCTTACCTTGCAGACGCCGTAGAGTGTATCAGGGCGCATTATAGTGTCCTGAGGGGTTTTATAGTGTGGGGTGCTGTTTCCGAAAGCGCCTATGGATGAAGGGGTAAAGAGGGCGCATTTGAACTCTCTTGCAAGATTCAGGGAGTTGAGAAGGGCTCCCATGTTTATCTTCCAGGCAAGGTCCGGATTCATCTCTCCCTTGGCGGAAAGAAGGGCCACAAGATTATAGATTCCGTCTATGCCGTATTTCTTGATAGCCTCTCCGTAACCCTGGAAATCCAATGCATCCAGCTGGATAGCCTCACAGGTCTCGCTAAGTCTCTTTACAACCTCAGGCCTGACCTCTCCGGCAATGACGTTCTCCGCTCCGTATGTTTTCTGCAGGTGAGGGACCAGCTCCGTGCCGATCTGTCCACCTGCTCCGACTACCAGTATCTTTTTCATATGTCTTTCGCGATTTCTCTATAAACCTTAAAGCAATTTTTGAAATTGCAGAACAAAATTAATAAAAATCTTTGTCCGTTTTAGTAAATTTGTTGTGCTTTGAAAGATACCGGAAAAAACATAAGCCAGGAAGAGTTGTGGGCAGGCATTCAAAAGATGTCTGAAGATCTTGGATTTGCGGACTGCGGATGCGCGAGAGTTGTTCCCCTTTCCGGCTCGAGGGAAGAAGGACGCTATCTGGAAGCCGGCCAGATGGGCCACTTTGGCAAGATGGAGTACCTCAAGCGCAATGTGGACAAGCGGATGGACCCTACCCTTCTGCTGGAAGGCGCTAAAAGCGTGATAGTGTTTCTGGCTCCTTTCGGAGGAGAAAGCCTTGTTACTGACGACGGGCTCAAGATATCAACTTATGCCGTTGGGGAAGACTATCACAAGGTCATCAAAGACAAACTCTACAGAATTGTTTCCTTCATTGAGGAAAGCTGCGGCCAGAAGAAAATCTGCAGGGTATTCACCGATTCCGCTCCCGTTATGGAGAGATCCTGGGCCGTCAGGGCCGGACTTGGCTTCATCGGAAAGAACAACTTCCTGATAAGCCCCAAGGCAGGCGTAAAGAACTTTCTGGGCGTAATAATCACTGCCGCAGAACTCCCGTATTCTGACAAAACGGCAGAAAACGCATGCGGACAATGTACCCGCTGCCTGGATGCCTGCACCCGCAAGGCGCTCTACGCCCCGTTCCGGATAGACGCATCCAAATGCCTGTCATACAAGACTATTGAAGAGCCGTTGGATGATACTGAAGAGGCGGACAACGGGCGGACAGAAACCTTTTCTCAAAAATGGATATTCGGATGCGACGACTGCGCTGACGCCTGCCCGTGGAACCGTTTCAACAAGCCCGGATGGAGAGAATTTTCCTCCAACAGGGAGTTTCTCAGGAGTTGCAACAGGGAATTCTGGAACAGCATCTCTGAAGAACAGTTCCAGGATCTTTTCAAAGACACCCCGCTTCTAAGGCCGGGCCTTGCCAAAATCAGAAAAAACATATCGCGATGAAAATACTTACCACAGTAGACATTCCAAAGCCTGAAAAACTGCTGGACCTGTCCGGAAAGATCCTTTGCCTGGGAAGCTGCTTTTCAGACAGTATTGGAGAAAAGCTCGTCCATACGGGCTTTGACTGCCGGGTGAACCCGTTCGGAACGCTTTACAACGTCTGCTCCGTTTTCAATTCCCTGATGAGGCTGGGGGCGGTTTCCGGACTGCTGAGAAGCACGGACAATCCGCTTTTCACAAAGGAAGACGTAATCCTGCGCCCGGACGGAAAGTTTGCCTCCTGGAGCCACCATTCCAGATGCTCCGTAAGGCAGGAAGAAGGAACGGCCGAGGATTTCCTCAAGAAAGCCAACGAAGACCTCAAGACGGCGGCGGATTTCTTCCTGAAGGCAGGCACGGTGATCATTACCCTGGGTACTTCCTGGGTGTTCAAGCTCAAGGGAACTGACTTCGTGGTTTCCAACTGCCACAAGTTCCCGGCAAGGGATTTCGAAAGGGTATTTGTTCCGGCAGAAGACCAGGCGGACCTTCTGGAACAAATCTCAGGAATGTTCCCGAAAAAGCGTGTCATCCTTACTGTCAGCCCTATCCGCCATCTTGCGGACGGAGCCCACGGCAACGCCTTGAGCAAGGCATCCATCCTCCTTGCCATAGACAAGGCCATCGCACAGAACAGTAATCTGGAATATTTCCCGTCCTACGAGATTATGCTGGACGAGCTCCGCGATTACCGCTGGTATGCGGAGGACCTGACACATCCTACAGATGCTGCTGTCAAGTACATATTTGAAAGGTTCACGGATACCTTCATCGCCGAGTCCTGCAAGGAAAAGATGCAGCAAAACCTAAGG
>JAFYZX010000025.1 GCA_017548505.1 Bacteroidales bacterium
AGACCGGACAGCATCCGCACGTAACCACTATGGCAAACATAGACCGCTACCGCAGCCAGCTGGACAGGATCGGTTTCTCCTTTGACTGGGACAGGGAAGTAAAAACTTGCGATCCGCCGTATTACAAGTGGACACAGTGGGCTTTCCTGAAAATGTTCGACAGCTGGTACAATACGGAATCCGATTCCGCAGAACCAATTACCGAACTCGTGGCCCGTTTTGAAGAAGACGGAAACCAGAAGGTAAAGGCAGCTTGCGGAGATGTTCCGTCTTTCGATGCAGAGCAGTGGAAAGGCTTCTCGGAAAAAGAGAAGGCCGACATACTTATGCAGTACAGGATCGCCTATCAGGGAGAGACTTCCGTAAACTGGTGCCCGGCTCTGGGAACGGTGCTGGCAAACGATGAGGTTAAGGAGGGACTTTCCGTCCGCGGAGGCTTCCCGGTGGAGCAGAAGAAGATGAAGCAGTGGCAGCTGAGGGTTTCCGCATACGCCGGAAGGCTGCTGGACGACCTCGAAAGCCTGGAGTGGAGCGATGCCCTCAAGGAGATGCAGCGCAACTGGATAGGCCGCTCTTACGGAGCCCAGATGGTATTCAAGGTAATCAATCCGGACCCTGCGGACGGAAGCAAGTTCGACCGCGAATACGATATGGAAATCTTCACTACCCGTGCAGATACCGTATTCGGTGTAACCTTTATGGTTGTGGCTCCGGAAAGCGACTGGGTCGAGAAACTTACGACAGAGGCTCAGAAAGAGGCTGTTGACGAATACATCAAGCAGGTAAAGAAAAAGACCGAGAGGGAGAGAATCGCCGAGACAAAGACTGTAACCGGCGTGTTCTCAGGCTCCTGGGCGGTGAATCCGTTCACGCAGGAGAAGGTTCCGGTATGGATTGCCGAATATGTTCTGGCAGGCTACGGAACCGGCGCCATCATGGCCGTTCCGGCTCACGACAGCAGAGACTATGCCTTTGCAAAGAAGTTCGGACTGAAGATTATTCCGCTGATCGAGGGCTGCGATGTGTCTGAAGAGAGTTTTGACGCAAAGGAGGGCATAATGATAAACAGCGGTTTCCTTTCCGGAATGAGTGTGAAGGAAGCCATACCTGCTGCAATCGAGGAAGTTGAAAGGAGGGGAATCGGCCACCGCACAATCAATTACAGGCTCCGCGATGCCATTTTCTCCCGCCAGAGATATTGGGGAGAGCCGTTCCCGATTTGCTACAAGGACGGAATCGCGACTCCTCTTCCTGAAAGCGCCCTTCCGCTGGAACTTCCGGAGATTGAATCCTTCAAGCCTGCAGAAGGAGGGGAACCTCCTTTGGCAAGGGCAAAGAACTGGACATACGAGGGCTGGCCTCTGGAAAAGAGTACTATGCCGGGCTTTGCGGGAAGTTCCGCCTACTATCTCAGATATATGGATCCGCACAACAGCGAGGCACTGGTAAGCACAGAAGCAGACCGGTACTGGAGAAATGTGGACCTCTATGTCGGCGGAACAGAGCATGCTACCGGTCACCTTATCTATTCCCGTTTCTGGAACAAGTTCCTGTACGACCTTGGCTATGTATGCGAGAAGGAGCCGTTCAAGAAACTGGTCAACCAGGGAATGATTCAGGGAAGGTCCAACTTCGTTTACAGAATCAAGAATACCAACACCTTTGTATCCTGCGGACTTAAAGACAAATACGATACCACCGAGATCCACGTGGACGTGAATATCGTATATAACGACCGCCTGGACATCGAGGCATTCAAGAAGTGGAGGCCTGAGTTCGAGACAGCAGAATTCATTCTCGAGGACGGGGAATATATCTGCGGATGGGCCATCGAGAAGATGAGCAAGAGTATGTTCAATGTTGTTAATCCGGACAGCATCTGCGACAACTACGGGGCAGACACACTCCGCCTGTACGAGATGTTCCTCGGCCCTGTAGAAATGAGCAAGCCTTGGGATACCAAGGGAATAGACGGAGTCCACCGCTTCCTGAAGAAATTCTGGAGGCTGTTCTTCGGCGGCGGGGAAGGCCTTGGAGACTTCAGCCTCAGCGATGCGGAACCTACACCTGCCGAGCTGAAGATACTTCATAAACTCATCCATAAGGTAGAGACGGATATCGAGACATTCTCATACAATACTTCCGTTTCCGCCTTCATGGTTGCGGTAAACGAATTGGGAGCCCTCAAGTGCAACAAGCGCAAGGTTCTGGAGCCGATAATCGTGCTTCTGAGTCCGTTCGCCCCTCACATCGCGGAGGAACTGTGGCAGATGACAGGTCACGAAGAAAGCGTTTCCTTTGCATCCTTCCCTATGTATCACGAAGAGTACACAAGAGAAGATACATTTGACTATCCGGTTTCCTTCAACGGAAAGACACGGTTCAAACTCACCCTTTCCAAGACCGCTTCCAAGCATGAGGCGGAGAAGGCCGTGATGGAGGCTCCGGAGACAGCCAAGTATCTGACCGGCCCGGTTAAGAAAGTCATAGTGGTTCCCGGAAGAATCATCAACATAGTGTTTTAGAAATGCCTGAAAAGAAAAAGGTTTCCGTAAAGAAACTGATACTGGATTACATACTTATCACGATAGGTGTATTCGTCTATACATTCTCGTGGCAGGCTTTCGTGGTTCCTACAGGGATTTCCGGCGGAGGCCTGGTGGGACTTTGCACCGTTCTCAACTACGCCACCGGCATTCCGATTCCGGTATTCTTCGGAACCATCAACGCCGCGCTGCTGGTTATCGGAACAATAGTCCTCGGAAGGGGCTTCGGTTTCAAGACCATATACAGTATCATCCTTTCCACAATCTTCTTTGCGATTCTTCCAGGTGTGGAATGGATTTACAATATAGGGCTTACCACCATTCCTCCGGACAGCCCTCAGGCTCCGCTGCGGTATCTGGTGAACCCGATTATCGGAGGCTTTCTCTGCGCTGCCGGAATAGCGCTGATTTTCAAGCGTAACGGAAGCACGGGAGGAACGGATATAGTGGCTCTCATAATAAACAAGTACAGGAACATTTCTCCGGGAAAGGTATTCATGTACAGCGACTTTATCATTGTTGCTTCAATAATTCTCCTACCAGAGAAACACCTTAGCGACGTGATTCTGGGTTACATCTTTACGATAGCCTTCTCCTATATGGTGGACCTGATCCTGACCGGCAGCGAGCAGAGCGTCCAGATAATAATCTTCTCCCAGAAATACCAGGAGGTGGCGGACAATCTGATGACTGAGCAGAACAGGGGAGTCACCGCCCTGGACAGCGTCGGATGGTATTCCAAGCAGCAGGGCAAGGTGCTGATTGTAGTGGCCCGCAAGATGCAGGTCAACGATATTACCCAGGCAGTCAAGGCGGTGGATCCGAAGGCCTTCATTTCCATTTCCACCGTTTCCGCAGTGTACGGACTTGGCTTCGCCGAGATTAAGGGCAAGGCCAGAAAATCTTCAGACAACCGCCTTAAGAGGCTTCTGAAGTGGATAGACAGCTGATTATGAACACAAGAAAAATACTACTCGGAGTCAAGAGCTACTTCATCATCACGCTCGGCCTGCTGTGCTATGTGCTTGGCTGGGTAATCTTCCTGATTCCAAACAATCTGGTAGGAGGCGGAGTAACCGGTATCTCCTCCATTGTGCTCTATGCCTTCGGGGTTCCCATCTCCGTCACGTACTTTTCCATAAACATAATCCTGCTGCTTATAGCCCTTAGGGTGCTGGGCAAGAGTTTCGGCGCCAAGACGGTGTACGCCATTGCTGCCACAACTCTTTTCTTCCAGTTTGTCCCGGCATTTATCCCGCAGGACTTTATCCAGGAAATCGCCATCTCCAACGGCAGACTCCTCAGCGCCATTTTCGGCGGCGTTATGAGCGGTTTCGGAATTGGCATCAGCTTCTCCCAGGGCGGAAGTACCGGAGGCACGGACATCGTTGCCCTTATGGTGGCAAAATACCACAACATAGCCCCCGGCAGAATGATTCTCTACATGGATCTCGTAATAATCGCATCATCCTTGCTTATTCCGGCAAAGGAAGTTATGGACGCTTCCGGCAACCTTGTCAGGGAGACTTGGGGAATGAGGCTCGCCACTGTCCTCTATGGTTATATGCTGATAGCCTCCTGCTCCCAGATTGTGGATATGATGGTGGCCGGCAGCCGCCAGAGTGTCCAGGTATTCATCTTCTCCAAGAATTACGAGAGGATCGCCGATATAATCACCCAGGAAATGGGTCGCGGAGTAACTGTCCTTACAGGCGAAGGCTGGTACACCAGGAGCGAGAGCAAGATGCTGATGGTCCTCATCCACAAGACCGAGGTCAGCAGGATTCACAACCTGATTAAAGAGGTTGACCGGGATGCCTTCATCTCCATGGCTCCGGTCACCGGAGTTTGGGGAAGAGGCTTCCAGCAGATAGGCAAATAGCACATTTCCGTACAATTCCAGGATTGTACTTTTGTACGATTCCAGAATCGACAATAAGTTTGAGGCAGTTGTAGTTCAGGCCTTTCCGAGGCCTTAGGGCTCGTTTATTTTTGTGCTTTCTTTCCGCGCAAAAAACGAAGACCTTATGAACGCAATAACTTTTGATTCCTATAGTTTTATTCTTTGGGCGGTTTTGATTCTGCTCATTGTCCAGACAGTTTTCATCCTGTGGCTTTCTATCCGTGCCAGAAAACTCAGAAAGAGACTTAAGAATAAACCCAAGGCAGGGCGGAAAACCTATCAGGTGCAAACGGAAGACGCATCCCTTCTCTACGAGAGTAACGAGCTTTATTACATAGCCAACCAGGCAGTGCACGTGATGGAAGTAAAGAAACTGTTTCTCAATCCGCAGTTCAGGATAGCGGACCTGAGCAAGGCGGTAGGCACTAACCGCAATTATCTGAGCAAGGCCATTAACGATTGCTTTATGCTGAATTTCAGCCAGCTTTGCAATTATTTCAGAGTCAAGGAGGCTTGTCAGCTCTATCTTTCCAAGCCGGGAATTTCCAGAAGAGAGTGGGTGGACCGCTCCGGATTCAAGTCCTTCTCTTCCTTTTCCAACGCCTTTGGAAACTTCACCAAGCGTTCGCCCGTCAAGTGGCAGAGGGAGGTCCGCCAGCGCCTGAAGAACAGGGAAACCATATCAGTCTATGACTACATAAAGGATTTGACCAAAGTATGAGAAAATTTCTTAGCAGGATATTATTCGGCCTCTGCGACAGGATGTACAGTCTGGCCCTTAGCCTCGGCCGGGACAAAATCCGGGAAGATGAACTTCTGAGATATCCCGAATGCTTGATAATGAGTACCAAGGCCCAGGCTATGAAGAACCTGAGCGACCGCCTGGAAGATTATATAGAAAGGAAGAAACTATATCTCGACCCTTATATGAGCCTTTCCAGGGTGGCCGCGCTTGTGGGAAGCAACCGTACCTACATATCCAATATCCTCGCTTCCAGGAACGGTTTCAAGAATTACCTGAACGAGTTGAGATTCAAGCACATTTTCCAGCAGATAGCGGCTCTGCCGTCCAACCAGGCCGGAATGCTCCGGGAGGGAGACGAAAGGGAGGACGCTGCAGAATATGCCTTCATCATCCTAAGGAGCGGATTCGCTGACCTGAGGACATTCCGCAGACAGCTCTCCGTCATTAGCGGAGAGTGGGCCTCGCGGCTGAGAAGTATTCTGTACTGATTCTACAGGAAGAACTTGTTCACCTTGGCAAGCACCTGAGGCAGAGCGAACACCACCACCCTGTCATACGGCAGCACAACAGTGTTGCCGTTGGCTATTATGCTCTCTTCTCCACGGATGATTCCACCTATAATCGCCTCTTTCGGGAACTTGAGATCCTTGATAGGGGCCTTTGTGATCGTGCTTTCCGGGTTGGCTATGAATTCCAGCACTTCAGCGTCGCTTCCGTTGAGGCACTTGATGGACCTTACCTTGTTGCTGAGGGTGAAGCGGAAGATTCTGCCGGCTGTAACGAGTTTCTTGTTGATGACGGCATCCACGCCCATATCTTCGGCCAGCTTGATGTATTCTATGTTCTCAACCTCCGCGATTACCTTAGGCACGCCCATATTCTTTACTGCCACGCAGGAGAGGATGTTGGTTTCGCTGGACGAGGTTACGGCAACAAAGGCGTCGTAGCCTCCTGCGTCCTCTTCCACAAGAAGGTCCGTGTTCCTTCCGTCCCCGTTGATGACCACAACGTCCGGAAGGGCCTCGGCCAGATATTCGCACCTTTCCTTGCGGGCTTCTATCACCTTGATATGGTCAACCTTGTGCAGCATCTTGCGGCAGAGCATCTCGGCAATCCTTCCTCCGCCTACGACCATAAGGTTCTTCACGTCTATGTCGTATTTTCCGGAGTGGCTCATAAGTTCCTGGAAGCCTTCCTTCTTGCAAACCATAAATACCAGGTCTCCCTGGAGGAACTTGGTGTCTGCATCCGGAATTATGGTCTCGTTTCCCCTGGCTATGGCAACCGGCTTGAAAGGCTTGCTGTCCGGCTTTCCGTCGCTGAGCAAATTCAGAGTCTTGTTAATCAGAGGGGCTCCGTCGTCCAGGCGGAACACGGCCATCTGGAGTTTGCCTCTTGCAAAGTCCATGAACTCGCTGGTGCCGGTTTCCTTCAGGAGGTCTATGATTTCGTAAGCCGCCATTTTCTCCGGATAGAACAGCAGGTCTATTCCCAGTTCAGTGAATATGAGCTTGTTGTCGTGTTCAAGATATTCGTCGTTATTTATTCTGGCTGTAACTTTCTTGGCTCCCATCTTCTTTGCCAGAAGGGCGGAGATAATGTTGGTGTTCTGTGTCTGTGCGGGGCCTACCGCTATGAACAGGTCTGCCTTGGCGGCTCCGGCCTGGCGGAGTACGGGTATGGAAGTGGGGTCTCCGTGCACGGTTACCACATCGGCAAGTTCGCTGAGCTTGTCCAGCTTGCTCTCGTCACTCTCAATGATAGTAATGTCGCTCCCCTCTCGGCTGAGCATCTTGGCCAGGTGGCTGCCCACTTCTCCGGCTCCGGCAATTATTATCTTCATATCGGTTGTCTGAAATTTAAATCTTTTAAAAATCTGCCAAAGGATCATCCGCGTCCCATCCGCCCCTCACGATTCCGTCTGCAGTGTAATCTATTCTGCGGCTGAGTTTTCCCTTTGAGTTATATGTATATCTGGAGTGCTCGCACTGAATATCCTTTTCTTCAATGTAGTTGAAAAGCTTTTGGAATATTCCCCTTACGGCTTCCATAAAATTCCGGTCTTTCTCCGCGATAGGGTTGTCCAGATAATGGACTATTGAAATCTGGTGTCCGTCCTTGTAATTGATCTGTACTAGCCAGCGGTCTTTGTCCTTGTCTTCCTTGTCCAGTGGAGTGTAAGGATACTTGTTCAGGGAATAATCTTTCACGGCCTTTTCAAAATCCGAATAAATGTCTCCCGCATCGAAATGTCCCATTCCCGTAGCGTTGAGATTTCCGCTTTTGCGCCAGTACAGATAGCTGCCGTATTCGCTCAGGCTCAGTGAGTAAACTTCAGAGTTGCAGAAGGATTCCCCGACAAATGACTCGTATCTGAATGACGTGATGCGGTCTCCGGCGCCCTCAAGCAAATTCTCTTCTTCGGCGATTGTCTCAGGGCTTGGCACAGACCGGAGAGGTTCCTGGGCTTTTGCCTTCCTTGAGCATGAAAGAATAATCGCGGAGATTACTGCAATGCCCAGTGCGATGCCGATTAGAATTAAGATCTTGTTCATACGGACTTGTTCTACATGGCAAAATTAGTAAAAAATGGTATTTTTGTAATCAGGATGGCTTATATGAAAAAGACATACGAAATAGCGGGGCATATAGTTTCCCTGGAAATGCCGGAGGATGGAGTGTGGCGGCAGATGAAGAATCTGGTTCCGTTCGAGACGGCGGAACAGGAGCCTCTGATTGCTTTCCGCCAGGTGGAAAATCTTGGAGAGCAGGCTCCGGAGCCGCTTCTTGTGAGCGATGACGACGGCTTTCCGCTGATTACCATCGGCAAGGCGGAGAGCGGAAAATGGTTTTTCACGATGGCTCCACTCAACACGGCTCCAATCAGCTGCAACTGCGTGGCCTCGGAGGATTTTTCAGAGGTGGCATTCCAGATTCTGAACCCCCGGCAGGCGGCCTTCTCCATCAACAATACGATGATGCTGCTTTTTGCCCTAAGGACAGCTCCGTTGTACACTCTGGAAATACACGCTTCCGTTATAATGAAGGGAGGAAAGGGTTTTGCCTTCCTGGGCAAGAGCGGAACGGGCAAGAGCACCCACAGCAGGATGTGGCTGGAGAATATTCCTGGAACGGAACTCCTCAACGACGATAACCCGATTATAAGGATAACAGACGGCAAGGCAAGGATTTACGGCTCTCCTTGGAGCGGCAAGACCCCTTGCTACAAGCAGAAGTCCGTGGATTTGGGAGCGATTGTCCGCATAGTGCGGGCTCCGTCCAACTTTACGGAAAGGCTTTCCGTTGCCCAGAGTTACGCCTGCCTCTACCCTTCCGTTTCTGCCTACCGTCCGGAAAGGAAGATTGCGGACGGGGTTCACAACACGATAGTGGGGGTGGTAACAACGGTTCCTTGCTACAATATGCATTGCCTTCCGGACGGTGATGCCGCAAAGGTTTGCTGCAATACGGTTTATGGACAAGAAGACGGTTCCTAACGATATACTTATTCCAGAAATAGGAAAGCTTCTGGCGGAAGGAAGAGAAGTGGAACTGCGCCCAAAGGGGAACAGTATGCTGCCTTTCATACGTCAGGAAAAGGACAGTGTTGTCCTTCTCAAAAAGCCGGAAGTGGAAGTGGGGGATATTGTACTTGCCAGGACCGGCGGAAGGTTTGTCCTTCACCGTGTCTATATAATGGAGGGAACGGCCCTTACCCTTATGGGAGACGGTAATGTAGCCGGAGTGGAAAAGTGCACCAAAGACGATGTTCTGGGTACTGTCATAAAAATCATCCGCCCGGGTGGAAAGAGCGTAACCCCGTCAAAGGGAAAACTTTGGAAGGCCCTCAAACCTGTAAGGAGATACCTTCTGGCTTTCTACCGCAGGATTTGGACCAGAATTTGCCATCGCTGAAAACAAAAATTTGAGATATGAAAATAAAGAAAGGATTTGTGCTTCGCCAGCTTCTTGGCGAGTACGTGGTTACCGGAGAGGGCCTGGAGAGGGTGAATTTCAACAAGATTATTTCTCTCAACGCTACTGCCGCCTACCTGTGGGAGCAGGTTCAGGACAAGGATTTTACCGTTGAGGACCTTGCCAGCCTTCTTACGGAAAAGTATGAAGTTTCCGCCGAGACCGCTCTCAACGATTCCAGGACTCTTGCAGACTCCTGGAAAGATGCCGGCCTGATAGACGAATAAACCCAAGGCAAATGAAGAGCGTTGGATACTGCCTTAGGGCAGCCATAAGGATGAGCCGCCCCGCAAGATGGAGGATGCTGGTCAGTTTCCTGATCGGCCTGGTCCAGATTGCCGCATCGCTTTCCTTTGTGTGGATAAGCAAGGCTCTGGTGGACGTGGCCACGGGAGACCGCAGCGGTTCCCTGTGGTTCTATGTCATTCTTATGGCGTCCATTATGCTTGCCCAGATTGCTCTTCGCCTGTTTGCCGCCTGGTGGGAGAAGATGAACGTGGTCAAGACGCAGAACATTCTGAGAAGAAGCCATTTCTCCCACGTTCTGTTCTCTACCTGGAGAGGCAAGGAGATGTTCCACAGCGCGGATACCGTAAACCGCCTGGAGGAAGACATAAGGGTTGTGACGGAACTTCTGTGCGTCAGGATTCCGGATGTGTTTGTTACCGTGTGCCAGCTGGTTGCGGCTTCCATCTATGCCGTGATTCTGGCTCCGGGCCTTATCTGGATGGTGATAGTCCTTATGATTATCGCTATCGTTGGCTCCCGCCTGTTCTTCCGCAAACTGCGCAGCCTTACAGACAATATCCGAAAGAAAGACAGCCGCGTGCAGCAGCTTTTCCAGGATAATCTCCGCCTTAGGGATCTGGTGCTTATGCTTTTCGGCCCGTCCAAGGTTATTGGCCGGCTGGACAGCGAGCAGAAAGATATCGAGAACCTTACCCGCAAGCGTCTGCTCCTGAATGTGGTAGCCAGAGGCTTCATGGGAGTCGGCTTCATGGGCGGTTACGCCGCCGCCTTCTTCTGGGGAGTCTTCGGAATCGCTGCAGGAACGGTGACATACGGTATGATGACCGCCATGCTCCAGCTGGTTGGGCAGGTTCAGAGGCCGATTTCAGATATCGGCAGAGCCATACCTGCATTCATCCACGCTGTAACTTCCATAGAGAGGCTCTCCGAACTGACAGACCTTCAGCAGGAAGAGCAGGGAGAGGGCGTTGTCTTTGAAGACGCTCCTCAGATTACCCTCAGCGATGTAAGCTTCTCCTATCCCGATTCGGATGAACTTGTCCTGAAGGATTTTTCCTGCACATTCCCGAGCGGAAGCCTTACTGCCATAATGGGTCTTACCGGAGCCGGAAAGAGCACGCTTATGCGCATTGTCATGGGGCTTCTTTCCCCAACCAAAGGCACGGTGGAGATCTCCGGAGAAAAGGGCGGAAAACGGCAAACGGAAACAATTTCCGCCAAGACCCGGGAGAACTTCATGTATGTTCCGCAGGGCAACACCCTTCTTTCCGGAACTATCCGTGAAAACCTGAAACTTGTGGATCCTGATGCTGATGACAATCTTCTGAAAGAAGTCCTCAAAAGAGCCGAAGCGGGCTTTGTGCTCGATCTTCCGGAAGGGATGGACACCAGGTGCGGAGAAGACGGAACCGGCCTTTCAGAGGGCCAGTGCCAGCGAATCGCCATAGCCAGGGCATTGCTGAAAAAAGGCGGAGTGCTTCTTCTGGATGAAGCCACCTCCGCCCTCGACAGTGCAACTGAAGGCCGTCTGCTGGATAACATCTGCAATTTCTATCGCGGAAAAAAGACAATCATCTTCATTTCCCATCGCGATGCGGTTGCAAGTGCCGCAGACAATATCCTCCGCCTTTAACTACTTGGAGATTTCTGCCTTTACCTGCTCCTGAACCTTTGGATCGGACAGAATCTTTTCCGCCTCTGCCATAGACTCGTCCAGGCTCTTCTGCAGTCCTCTGTAAATCTGTACCCGTGCCTTGCAAGGTACGTCGTTTCCGTCAACCTTCTTGTCTTTCCTTTCCATTGAAACATGGTAGAAGACTCCGTCCTTGATGTAGGACCAGCCGTACATTCCCATATAGAAATCCACGCCAAAGAGCTTTCCGCCCTTGCCGTCCTCTATCATCTTGTCAAAGTCCTTCTCCCGGGACGCTTCTTCCAGAGTGTTCTTCTCCTCAAAGCCGTAAACGTTTATGCCGTTGTCCGCAATGCCCTTTGTTACATCGTAAACCTTGCGTACATACTTGATGTACTCGTCTTTGGAGAGTTCTCCCTCCTTAACGGTGAAAGTTGCTGTGGCTACGTGCCCGTCGTCTCCGTAGAAGTCGTACTTGTCTGCCTCTCCCAGAGCAAAGTCCGGGGTGATGGAAGAAAAGTCAACTCCATAGTTTTTCCTGAAGCAGAATTCCGCAGCCTCCTGGCTGTCTTTAGGCCCGTCGAAAACAGCCTCTTCTCCAGGGGCAGTCTTCTTTTCCGCGGTACCGGCAGAAGATTTCTTTCCTCCGCAGGCTGCAACCATCATCGCAGAGGCTGCAACCATCATGATCAGATAAATCCTTTTCATAGAAAATAATGGAATCCGCGATTAATCAATGGCAATAAGTTCCTGAACCAGAGTAGGATTGCCGTCTTCTCCGTTCAGAACGTTCTTGACCACTCCAATGCCTTTTTTCATCCACATCTTGACGGTTCCGGCCTGCTTGATGTTCATTATGAAATTAACTTCAGAGGTATAGTCGTATTCAAGAACCCAGCATTTGAATTTTCCTGCCGGAGTTTCAATCTCCTCCTGCCCGGTGAATCTTACATTGTGGAAAGTGCCGGTGGTACCGAGCGCTTCAATCACAATCTTGCTGTCTCCCAGATCTTCACCGACTTTCGGTTCTTCTGGAATGACGGGGCCGTGCCCTTTAACGCTGAAAGCAGGGCCGTACTGTCCCATCATTGCCTTGGCGTTTGTATGGAAATAGCCGTCTTCAGTCCAAACGTCGCATCCTACAGGCTGCTGTGCCACTCCTTTGATTGATTCTATCACCACATTGAAGGTGATGGTTTTCTTGTTGCCTTCGGTATTGCTTCCTACGATGTTGTACTTGAAGATGTCGTTGGTGGTTCCGCTCTGTTTATAGGTCAATACTGTGCCGGGAGTTTCGCAGAACCAGGTTCCTTCTTCTTTTGCGACCTCCTCCTGCTGTTCTTCGGCTTCAGTGCCGCCTTGGTTATTGCCTGAGTTTGAGCCGCAGGCTGCAACCATCATCGCAGAGGCTGCAACCATCATGATCAGATAAATCTTTTTCATAAAACTAAAATCGGATTACTTCTTGATGAATTCTACGCGGCGGTTCTTTGCCCTGCCTGCTTCTGTGGAGTTGTCTGCAACTGGCTCGTGGCTTCCCTTGCCCACAGCCCTGAGGTTGAATGAATCGACTCCCATTCCCTCAAGTGCCTTGACAACGGCTTCTGCTCTCTGCTGAGAAAGCGGATCGTTCACCTTGTCAGAGCCCTGGTTGTCGCAGTGTCCCTGAACTTCGAACCTTACGTTAGGGTTCTTCTTCATATAGTCAGCCACCTTCTTGATTTCCTCCATACTCTCTGGCTTTAGATCTGCCTTTCCGGAAACGAACAGAATGTTGTTTGTAACAAATTTTCCGCTCTCAGCGATGGCCTTTGAAACAGCATCCATATCTGTTACAGTCTGATCATAGAGATCCATAGCGCCTTTGGCATAGCGGAAGTTTGTTACATAATTATTGTTGCCGTTGAATCCGCCCCATTCTGCCTGATGGATTATCATACGCACAGCTGGTCTGCAATTAGGGATGTTAATAACACGCTTGTTGTTAACATAGATCTTTAGGGCACGCTTGTTGAAAGACAAAGCAAAGTGGCTCCAGTCATTCTTCTTCAACTCCCAAGTCTTGCCGTCGCCAGAATCTCTCCAGTCACCTGCGGTAGATAAGTAACGGCATGTTACTGATAGTTTGTCATAACTTTCGCCAATTCTGATTTCATAAGCATCATCACCCTGCGCATCCTTGAACTCAAGCTCATAGCAGTTGCTAAGTTCTGTCTTAGGGTCGTTCATCCAGAAATCGAACTCTAAAGTGAATACATCCGGGATATAACTCTTTTGATTGGTCATCAGAGGTTCAACCCTTGACCCCGGTTCAAAATGGAGGCACTTAAAACCTTTTAAATTAGCCACATCCGCAGAGCCCTCGATTAGATCCCATTTAGACGGGAACTCGCCCATCTGCTCAGTCTTCAAATCATCTTCAAAGAAAGCAACAGCTCCAGGCACGAAGTCGCTTTGTTCGTATTGAGCTTCAGCAGGGGTATTGTCCGGGCGTTTGGTTCCGCACTGGTCGCAGAACTTTCCGGTGTTGCCCTTGTGGCCGCACTCTGGGTTAGGGCAAGTCCAGGTGCCAGGCTTGGCAACTGTTACATCCTCGCCATCGTCTTCATCCTCGTCGTCACTGTCCTTGGATTTCTTGTCCTTGTCTTTTTTCTTTCCGCTTAGAAGCCCGCCTATGCCGTCAAAAACTTTGTCAACGGCCTGGTCTACGGTCTCTTCGGTCTTGTTCTCGGTTTTGTCCTTAACTGCCTTGCCAATTTTCTTCAGGAAACCCTGTGCACTAGCTGCTGTGCAGACCAGCATCATGGCAACAAGGAGCATAATCAACTTTTTCATACTTGTTGTATTTTAATAATTAATGATTTGCGTTTATGAATGTGTATAATAATCCAACTTAATTGCTCAAATATACGAAAATACTCTAACAAATGCTATTCCACAGCCTAAACAGTCTTGGTTCCTATTCTATCTATCAAGAGAAGCCTGGCTTCTTCTGGTTTTTCGTAGGCGTTGCAGGATTTCAGATAAGCATCCAATTCGTAAAAATCTTCACCCCAAAGGGGCCTATGCCTCTTGAAAGCCTGCGGAGTGAAAGCAGATAATCTTCTCAGCCATAAATTTTTGCGATTAAGAGAGTGTGGGGTATTTTCTTCTAATTTTCTGTTCTTTACAAAAAGAATGAGGCGTCCTTATAGCCTAGTACTCATCCTCGTTGAAGTTGTAGTGTGTTTTGTGTATAATACACATTGTCAATATATTACCATTGTGTTCAAAAACTGGGGATAGCTACAGGGGTAGTCTGATGTAGCTTAATTGCAACTAATTGGATTGATGAGCCCCATTTTTACTCTCCTTGCTCCGGAACAGGAATCCCTGCGGCGCGGAGAAATCCTTCGATTGCGTACAGAGGAAGATTCTCCATCCAGCCTTGGTCGATGTAGTTCAACATTGAGAGCCGGAGGCCTTTCAGGTTGGGATGTTCATCAATGTATGTCTTAAGAGATTTAGCTTTGACATTTTCCTCAGCCTTAGCCTCAATGGGGACAACACGCTTTTCTGTCTGGACGGCGAAGTCTATCTCCACTTCAGATTCGTTGGTGGAATAGTAGAAGGTGGGAATCTGGATACGGGCTAATTGCTCATTGACATAGCACTCAGTGAAGGCTCCTTTGAACTCCTTGAAGATATTGTCGCCAACCAGCATCTGGGAAGCGGGAACATCTGTCATAGCCCCGAGCAAGCCCACATCCAATGGGAAAACCTTGAATACATCGAAATCTTCGTAAAAACTGAGCGGGTATTCAATCTTGGAGACGCGATGTACTTTATAGATGAGACCGGCATCTTTGAGCCAAGTAATGGCTATTTCAAAGTCCTTGGCCCTGGCGCCTTTACGTATGGCTCCATAGATGAGCTTCTTGTTCTCTTTTGCCAGATGGGAAGGGAGAGAATCCCAAACCATTTCGATTCGTGGTACTTCCTTCTTGGGTGCGTGCTTTGAAAAGTCTTTGCGGTAGCCGGCAAGGATATCTTTATGGATCTTGCGGACGGCATTGAGCCCTTTACCGGCGATGTAACCGGCAACGGCTTCGGGCATACCGCCTACGTAATAATACTGCCTGAGGAGGTCTATATACTTTTGACTCAAGGTGTTTACTGCGATCCAGTCACATTCCAGGAGCAACTGCGTCAGTTTCTCGTTGCCTGTAGCGTTCAGGAATTCGTGCAGGGACATCGGGAACATCCGGACAAGTTCTACCATTCCGACTGGGAAAGACTGGTCTTCGTGGATAGAGATGCCAAGGAGAGAGCCTGCGACAGCCACATCATACTCCGGGAAGTCTTCCTTGAAGTATTTGAGGCAGCCCAGGGCTGCAGCGCTTTCCTGAATTTCATCGATGATAATAAGCGTATCCTTAGGGACGATATCCACGCCTGTATGGGCAGACAACGTACGGATGATTCTCTTGATGTCGTGATCTGGCTCAAAGATAGATTTGGCCACGGCCTCTTTATCCAAGTTGACATAGGAGACGCTTTTGTACTCCTTTGCACCGAACTCTTTGAGAATATAGGTTTTGCCAACCTGACGTGCACCATCAAGGACAAGGGGCTTATGGTCTCTACGAGACTGCCAATCAAGTAATTTTTGGTATATATCTCGTTTCATATCACACAAATTCTGACGAATAAACAAGTATAATCAACAAAAATTCCGACGAATCTTTGCCGCAAATATACAAAAATTCCGACGAATGCCGAAGCACGGAAAGAACCTTCTGAAGTGTCCCGCTTGTGGAGTCAAAAAACCACAAATCATTGCTCCCTGTCACAGGTTATTGCAAATATACACTTTTTGCGTGTAATTCTTTTTCTTTGGTTTACAACAGATAATCTCAATCATCATTTGATAAGAATCTCCATTTCATACTGCTGGCCAGAATAACGTCCGAGCCATTTTGGAATTCGACTAATCCATCTGTAAAGTGTAGCTGTAAGTTCGTGATAGTCTTATCCTTGAAATCATTGGAGACGTTAATGGTATCGACTTCGGCCAGTTCTATGCACAACATGGCAAATTGCCAGAGGCCACAATCTATTGCAAGCCTCAGATAGACGATTTTACGGGATTCAGTTTCATCAGCGTCATCGACTTGCCTCCGGTATGGAATCTCTCAAAGTCTGAAAACACTCGCAGATAACTCCGGTGGTTGTAGTAGGTCTGATAGGTGATTTGTTTCTTGAGGAACCTTGACTCCAGATATTCCAGCGCAAAATCGACAAGCGTTACCATCCTGGGGCGGTCTTCCTCTGCCACATGTGTCCCCTTAAGGATTGAACCAATGAGCGTAATCGTCAGGTTTTCAGGTTTACACTTCCCGTGTTGCTCCATAATGCCTGCCTTGAAAGCCGCCAGTTCCGCATTGATGGATAGTGACTCTTCAGTATTCCCGGATGCCATTTCCCTCCGGCTGTCCCATAGGTCCGGCTCGATGGAAACTCCTGATGGAGGAGGAATACTGCCACAAATCAGCAGCTCAAAAAAGAGGGTAAAACAGTGGGCAAAAAAGAGGACAAAACAAATAGAAAAACGGCCCCAGAGCGCGCTCTAAGGCCGATTTTAACAAATAACCGCCCATAAAGAGGGTAACTTTAGGTCGGTCATAAATCTCTAATATTCAACGAGTTAGTACTCATCCTCGTTGAAGAAAAAGTCTTCCTTGCTCGGATAGTCAGGCCAAAGGTCTTCAATGTTGTCGAATACCTCTTCCTCGTCTTCAATGTCGTTGAGGTTCTCTATTACCTCGTCTGGAGCGCCGGAACGCATCGCATAGTCTAACAGCTCGCTTTTTGTGGCTGGGAACGGGGCATCTTCAAGTTTTGATGCTAACTCTAAAGTCCAGTACATTTCTCTTCTTCTCTAAAATGGGGTGCAAATATATACACTATTTTCAAATATGCAACCAAATTTTTATGGAAGCCAGAAAACTTCCGGGGTGCTGGTTACCGTATTGAAAAATCGTGCCAGAGTAAACAGATAGTCACTCAGGCGGTTAAGGTATTGTTTGCACTTGGAGAGATTGTTCTCGAGATCCTGGTCCGTTGAGTGGAGATTGATGGATCTTCTTTCCACCCGGCGGCAGATTGTACGTGCAACGTGGCAATGGGCGGCCTGGATAGGAGCTCCGGGAATAACGAATGCCTTGAGCGGCGGAATCTGGCCTGTCATCTCGTCTATGCTTTGCTCCAGGAAAGTTATCTCTTCATCTTCCATCGGCTTAAGGGCTTTGCCCGTACCTTCTTCAGGCATAGCGAAGAAGGCGGAAACCTTCATAAGGACCTGCTGGATACGGAGAAGGTCCTTGCGGATTTTTGTGGCGGTCTCCGCAGTGTTTGCGGGATTTTCGCTCTCGGCGATGATGAGGCCGAGATAGGAAATCAGCTCGTCCGCATCTCCGTAGGCCTCAACCCTGGGGTCGTTCTTGAAAACTCTCTTTCCTCCAACCAGAGAAGTGGTTCCCTGGTCTCCGGTCTTGGTGTATATCTTCATATTGTTATTGTGCTAAAGTTGGTTTAGGATTAGGGGTGTCGCTCTCGATTTTCCCGTCGCGGAGACGGACAATTCTCCTTGCAAAGCGGGAAATGTCTTCCTCGTGGGTTACGATGATGATAGTGTTGCCGCTCCTCCAGATCTTCTCGAAGATGTTCATTATCTCGATGGAGGTCTTGGTGTCCAGGTTGCCGGTAGGCTCGTCTGCCAGGATGATGGTAGGGTTGTTGATTATGGCTCTGGCGATGGCCACTCTCTGCCTCTGGCCGCCGGACAGCTCGTTGGGCTTGTGGTCCATCCTGTCCGAAAGCCCCACAACCTCCAGGGCCTTGGTTCCAAGGTCTATCCTTTCCCTTTCTGGAGTTCCGCAGTAAATCAGGGGCAGGGCCACGTTCTCAAGGGCGGAATACCTCGGAAGAAGGTTGAAGGACTGGAACACGAAGCCGATCTGGCGGTTTCTGACATCTGCAAGCTCGGAGTCTTCCATCTGGCTTACGTCCGTTCCGCCGAGAATGTATTTGCCGGAGGTCGGGGTATCCAGGCAGCCTAGGATGTTCATCATCGTGGACTTGCCGCTGCCGGAAGGGCCCATAATGGCGATGTAGTCGTTTTTCCTTATGGACAGGGAAACTCCGTCCAGGGCGTTAACCTGCTGGTTCCCCAGAATGTATGTCTTGTGGAGGTCTTCGATTCTGATAACCTCGCTTTGGGTTCCGTTTTCTTCCATTTTGTTATGCTATCTGTCTGAAGAACTCCTTGAGGGCTTCCTTGAGGGCATCGAGAGCCTTCGGGGTATCCCACTTGGAAGTATCTTCCTCTCCCACACGGTTGGAGACACTTCGGATCTCCATGAACTTGACATCCTCGTTAAGGCAGACATAGAAGAAGCCGGCTCCTTCCATAGTCTCGATCTGAGGCGAGTATTTGTCTATGATTCTTCTGATGGTCTTCTCTTCTCCTGTAATGGTCTGGATGGTAATGCCGGTGGCCTTCCTGTAAGACTTTGAAATATTGTCGAAGAACTCGGGCAGAGGAAGCATTTCCAGCGCTCCGTCCTTGAATGGGAACAGGTTGGCGTCCAGTGTCTTGGAATCAAACAATGTCTGAAATCCGGATGCTGTCATAAAGCCAAGGTCTCCGAAGAATTCCTTTTCTACAAGGGCGGTACTGCCTATAGGGAATTTCTCCAGGTCGTAACTGCCGGCTATGCCGATGTTGATGGCCAGGGAGTAAGGGTTGCCTTCCGCGGAGGCTTCCACGATTTTCTTGGTGGTGCGGTAGCAGGCGGATGTGGTTCCTATGCCGGTTAGCATAAAATCTATCTGGAATCGTCCGGCAATTTTGCTTTCATACAGACGGAGCGCCTGGATCGCGCAATCCAGCTCTTCCTGTTCGGCAGCACAAATCAATATTCTCATAAGTCAAGTCTTATCGTGTTTCTTGTTTGTCAGTGAAGCGGAGAACCAATCAGACGAAGGAATTCCTCCCTGGTCTTGCGGTTGTTGAGGAAAGCTCCCGTGAAGGCGGAGGTGGTGGTTACTGAGTTCTGCTTCTGAACGCCCCTTAGCTGCATGCACATGTGGGCGGCCTCGATTACCACAGCAACTCCCAGAGGCTTGAGTGTCTTCTGGATACAGTCTCTGATCTGAACCGTAAGCCTCTCCTGGACCTGGAGACGGCGGGCGAAGGCGTCCACAACCCTCGGAATCTTGCTCAACCCTGTAATGTAGCCGTTTGGAATATAGGCAACATGAGCCTTGCCGTAGAACGGCAGAAGATGGTGCTCGCACATCGAGTACAGTTCTATATCCTTTACCAGAACTATCTGCTGGTACTCTTCCCTGAACATCGCGCTCTTGAGAATTGCAACAGGATCTGTCTGGTAGCCCTGCATCAGAAACTGCATGCTCTTTGCCACTCTCTCCGGGGTTTTCAGAAGTCCTTCCCTGGAAGAATCCTCGCCGATCAGATCGAGGATGGCTTTGTAATGCTCTGAGAGTTGACGGGTTGTTTCCGGCGTGAAGATTTCCTTTTTCTTGTATGTCATAAACCGCTTCTTTTCAAACAGGGCATAAAGTTAATAATTATATTATATTTGCAATTATGGAAGAGTCAAAGAATAAAGCCAGGATACTGGTAATCGACGATGAGGAGGATATCTGCGAGATACTCCAGTACAATCTTGAGAAGGCGGGATATCAGGTCAAGACGGTCTTCAGTGCCGAGGAAGCCCTGTCTGAAATTGCAGCGCAGAAGTTCGACCTTCTGCTGCTGGACATTATGCTTGGAGGAATCAGCGGCCTGAAACTGGCGAAACTGCTCAGGGAAGACTACAAAAGCAACGTTCCGATAATCTTTGTGACTGCGCTGGACACAGAGGATGATATCCTCAAGGGGTTCCGCACAGGAGGAGACGATTACATATCCAAGCCTTTCTCCGTAAACGAGGTGATTGCAAGGGTGGGTGCGGTGCTTTCCCGCAGCGGCAGGAAGATGCAGACAGAAGCTTCTTCCTCAGCCTGGAAAAGGGCGGATTCCGGAACTCCGGATTCTGAGCAGGCATCTTCCGAAGATGTTCTCCAGACAGAATTTGACTTTGGATCCCTAAAAGTGAATGCTGCTGAGAATCACGTTGTTGCCAATGGGGTGGAAGTGTTCCTTACCCGCAAGGAAATGGATATACTGCTTCTGCTGGCCCGCTCGGCCGGAAAGATTTTCTCCAGAGAAGATATCCTTAAAAAAGTCTGGAGGGACGATAGCTTTGTGCTTCAGAGAACCGTTGATGTCCATATCGCCAGGCTGAGGAAAAAACTCGGGAAGGCCGGAGAACTGATACAGAACCGTTCCGGCTACGGCTATTGCATCCAGAAGCCTCATTCCGCTTAAGGCAAATGTCCAGACTCAAGCTTAAATACCGCTACAGGCTTGTAATCTACCTGCTCATACTGCTGACTCTGCTGGCGCTTTTCTTTTTGCTCTATGTGTCCAGGCAGAGCCGGGGATACAGTATTTCCGCTCTCCAGACCGAGCTCAGCGATGCCGTAAAGCAGGTGGAGGACAGCCTTTCCCACAGAAAACGCCCGGAAAGCATCATCCTGGAAGGCGGTATGGGCTTTACCCTGATAGATACTTTGGGAGAGGTGGTTTACGACTCCCGCCAGAACGACATTTCGATACCGGACAATGTTCTGAATGCCACGGAAGTGGCAAACGCCCTGGCCTCCGGAGAGGGGAGCGCGCTTAGAAGTTCCGTTGGTGAGCCGGGTACGGAATACCTGTATTTTGCAAGAAAATCGGGAGACAAAATTATCCGTTCATACTCCAAGTTCGAGATTAGCCGTCCGGCCCAGGTGGAAAAGGACAACAATTATTTTATACTCATCGCGATACTCCTTTTTGCGCTAATTGCGGCCTTCGTTTATGTGTTGAGAAGGCTATCCAAACCGATCAGCACCTATAGCGAACTGGTTGGAGCAATAAAGGAAAAGGACAATGCCAACCGCCTGGCCGAGATTAAGTTCGGCAACGACGAGCTTGGAGATATGGGCAAGGAGATTGCATCTACCTTCAGCCAACTGGAACAGGCCAAGAAATACAAGCAGCAGCTAAGCCACAACATAGCGCACGAGCTCAAGACTCCGCTTACGGGAGTCAAGGCCTATCTGGAGACAATCATGAATACCGAGGACATGACTCCCGAGCAGATGCGCAAGTTTGTTGGGAAAGCCTATTCCCAGACTCTCCGTCTGGCAGACCTTGTAGGCGAGGTTTCCACCCTCAACAAACTGGACGAGTCTTCTGAACTTGGGAAGCCGTCCGAGGCCCTTTACAAGATAGGGGAAGTGAATATCAAGAGCTGCCTCGACGATATACTGGAGGAAATAGGCTACAAGCTGGAGAAAAACAACGTAACCTTTACCCCGAGAGTCAGCAGCCGCCTGAAGATAAACGGATGCTACAATCTGATATACTCTCTTTTCAAGAACTTGATAGACAATTCTATAGAGCATGGCGGACAGGGAATACAGATCAGCCTTGATGCCGGTATAGAGCAGGTCTCCGGAGAGGGACGCTACAAGATAAACTTCACCTACACCGATACGGGAAAGGGCGTTCCGGCAGAGGCTTTGGACAGAATCTTCGAGAGGTTTTACCGTGTGGAGGAAGGGCGTACCCGCCGCACCGGAGGAAGCGGCCTGGGGCTTTCGATTGTAAAGAACGCCGTCCTCTTCCATAAGGGAACAATAACCGCCTCCGAAAGAGAGGGAGGCGGCATCATATTCAAGTTCAGTCTTTATTCTCTGGACAGGGAGGCCTAGAACCAGATATCTATCCTTCCGACTTCTTCTCCCTTGCATCCTGCCTGGACTACCATCACCTTCCGTCCGGTCTTGCTTTGTACTATGGCAGGCTGCTTGATGAAAGTGTGCGAGTGTCCGCCGATGATTATGTCCACACCTTCTGTGTTGGCGGCAATCATCTGGTCGTCCGGATTCTGCTCCTTTCCGTCCGAGAATCCGCAGTGGCTCAGAAGGATGACAAGGTCGCACTTTTCTTTTCTCCGTAGCTTGCGGGCCAGGTTGTTCACGATTTTATACGGATGGAGGTACTTCATACCCTCAATGCGGCTCGGGCTTACAAGTCCGGCGAGCGTTACGCTTAGGCCTATGACTCCTATTCTCTTCCCTCCGCGCTCAATCACCGTGTATGGAGCAATCAGGCCTTCGAGCGGGGTGCCGTCCATCTTGTAGTTTGCGTTAAGGAGAGGGAAGTTCATCATCTTGATCCTGCGGGCAAGTTCGGACAGCCCGTTATCGAACTCGTGGTTTCCGAACGTGGCCGCGTCGTAGCCCATCGCGTTCATAAGTTCAACTTCAGCATCTCCCTTGAACAGAGTGAAGTACGGAGTGCCCTGAGAGAAATCTCCAGCATCCAGGAGGATGACGTTTTTGTTTTCTGCCCTGACCTGGCGGATATATTTTTCCCTGCGGTCCACTCCGCCAAGTCCCTTGTAGTTTCCGGAGGAAAGCGGCTCGATCTGGCTGTGGGTGTCGTTAGTGTGGAGTATCACAAGATCCTGCCCCGTCGCTGAAGAAAAAGAAAGGAGCAGAGCTAAAGCCAAAAGCAATAATGTCTGTTTCATGGTCATTTCTTTTTGTTTTCAACGACAAGCCTGTTGTCCGTAGATTTTTCGATCTTCTTTCCCCGGGCTGTCAGGTTCTGTATGTATTCTATGAAGATGTCCATCATCTTCTTGCGCGTCTCCACCATCCAGTTGCTGTACTTGAGAGGGTAGAGGTTGTCTCCTCCCTGGTAGAGGAAGTCGATGGTCGCTACCACGTACTTGCGGTTGTCGTCAATGGGCTTTCCTCCTATAAGACATTCCTTTACGGTGTCTCCGTCTATGTGGAGAAAGACATTTGAAAGTACCTGTCCCCTGGTCTTTGCAAAGAACTCCATCAGCATCCTCACCTTGTCTCCGTCCATCTCTTCAATGACAAGATAGTTGTCGAACGGGAAGATGGAAAGGATGTCGTACTTGGATACATTTCCCTTTGGCATCTCCGTCCTGATTCCGCCAAAATTCATCAGCGCAAAGTCTATCCTGGCGTTCTTGTCTATGTCTGTGCGGGATGTGGTGTCTATCCAGTTTTGAGCATATTCCCTGAAGGCATCCACAGCCCAGGAAGACATCGGGGCAACAGGATAGCCCCTGAGAAGGCCGGTCGGGCAGAAACCTATAGGCTCGCAGTATTTGTCAACCTCAGGCTTGTACTTTGCTATCACAGGGGTAGTTGCAAGATTGTCTCCCTTGGAGGTCTCAAACCGCTTGTCCATAGTTACGGTTGTCCAGGAAATCTTGCTGAAATCCTTGTTGCCTAGCTGTGCCGAAGTGTACTCCGCCTTTTTCACTCTCTGGGCTTGGAGGCTCAGAGATGAGGCGATGGCAAGAATGCACAGTAGAACTCTTTTCATTTTATTGTGTGTGTTAATCCTTGAACTTCATCCATTTGAATATTTCCTTCCATCCGGCTTTCTTTCCGTAGGATAGGATTCCGATGCGGTAAATCTTGCCGCTGATCCATCCCATAAGCAGGAAGGTTCCGGCCAGGAGGGCAACGGACAGGATGTACTGCCAGGCAGGTACTCCGTATGCAAATCTTGCCACCATAACCATAGGGGATGTGAACGGAATGATTGATCCCCAGACAGCGATTGTGGAGTTAGGATTCTGGAATGCACTCATCATTATGAACAGTCCGATGATGAGCGGAATGGTTATAGGCCATAGCAGCTGCTGGGTATCCGCCTGGTTGTCCACACAGGCTCCCACCGCCGCAAACATGCTGGCGTACAGCAGATAGCCGAGTATGAAGTAAATCAGGAACGTTCCGATGATTCCCAGAATGTTCATCTGCTTGAGGGTGTTGAGGATTGGAGCGATAACTCCGGAGGCTTCAGAAACCGCGGCGGAATCTGCCGGAACTATGGCCTCATCGATTCCGAGCGCTGTCAGATCAGCAGAGTTGCCGTTCATGCCCATTGGGGACATCTGGGCCTGTGCGCTTTGCTGTGCCAGCGACGTTGTGCTCTTTCCCGTTACCACGGAAACAGCGGTGACTATCAGGAAAGTAAGCACTATCCAGCACACGAACTGAGTCAGAGCCACAAGTGCGATTCCCACTATCTTGCCTATCATTAGCTGCATCGGCTTGACGGAAGAAACAATCACCTCGATAATCCTGTTGTTCTTTTCCTCGATTACTCCCTGCATTACCATGCTGCCGAACATGAAAATGAACATGTAGATTATGAAGCTGGAAATGTAACCGATTGCCATATAAGCTCCTACTGATGTTTCCTTGCCTTCCTTGTCGTTGTCTCCAACCTGAAGAGTCTTTACCCGGGAGGTGTTGCGGATGTTCTCCATCACGCTTTCCAGATTTGGAATATCATAGGATGCAAGTTTATTTGCAGACAGTATCTCGTTAACCTGGCTCTGGATCTGCTCTTTCAGGGACATGCTCACCTGCTCCTTGCAGTAAATGGCAACATCTGCATTGTTGAGAGAGTCCAGTTCTGAAATCTGGAGCAGCGCATAATAGGTGCCGGAAGAAGGAAGGTCTTCCTTGATCTTGTCCACAATGGCGTTGTCCACTATGCTGTACTTGATGTTCTCCTTGTCTTCCAGTTTCTGGGCCACTACTCCGGAAGCGTCGCTTACTGCAATTGTACGCACCTTGTTGTCAGATGAATACATTGCTATCAGCATAGGAATCACAATCATCGATGCAAACAGTATCGGTACTAATAAAGTTCCTATGATGAAGGACTTTTTCTTAACTCTGGTAGAGTATTCCCTTGCGATTATTATCCCGATCTTGCTCATAGTCTTTTGGTATTAGAGTCCGACTTGTAATCTTCTATGCTCTGCGATATGGCTCCTCCGCTTTCTCCCACGAGCTTGATGAATATCTCGTTCATCTTCGGCATCAGAGGCTGGAAGGAAATGATGTCCGCCCTGTCTGCGATGCTTCTGAGAAGATCCCTTCTGCCCACTCCCGGAGCAACATCCAGAATGCTTTTCAGATGATCCTTCACGTTCTCTGTGGAAACTACGGAGAACAATCCGTCAACGCTCTGGAGATCAGGCTCGTCCTGTGACGGGGCGTAGCATACTTCCACTCTGTTGTGGCCGTGTTCCCTGCGGATCTGCTCCACATTGCCGGTGATGACCAGCTTGGCCTTGTTGATGAGGGCTATGTCATCGCAGAGCTCCTCCACACTTTCCATATTGTGGGTGGAGAGGATGATGGTACAGCCCTCGTCTTTCATCCTCAGTATCTCGTCGCGGATGAGGTTTACGTTAATAGGGTCGAATCCGGAGAACGGCTCGTCCAGAATCAGCAGCTGAGGCTTGTGGAGAACGGTTGTAATGAACTGTATCTTCTGGGCCATACCCTTGCTGAGTTCCTCCACCTTCTTGTTCCACCACGGCTGTATGCCGAACTTCTGGAACCATTTCATCAGTTCCCTTGTGGCTTCTCCTCTGGAAAGGCCCTTGAGCTGAGCCAGATAAACCGCCTGGTCTCCGACTTTCATTTTTTTGTAAAGACCGCGTTCTTCAGGCAGATAGCCGATTCTCTCGATGTCCTCCAGACGGAGAGGCTTTCCACCCAAAAGCACCTGGCCCTCGGTAGGAAGGGTGATGCGGTTGATAATCCTTATCAGGGTTGTCTTTCCCGCCCCGTTAGGGCCGAGGAAGCCGAAGATCTTGCCCTGAGGAATATCCAGGTTTATGTGGTCCAGGGCAGTGAACTTGCCGAACTTCTTGACCACATTTTCACAACTGATAAATCCCATTTTTTCTTCTTGCTTAAAAATCCTGTCAAAGATAATGCAAATTGATTTATTCCATATACGGATGCAGCCTGAGAGTGTCTTGAGCGGAGAGGATGTTGTTTTCGCAGAGAGATTTCAGGCTGCACTTTTCCTTTCCCTGGGACTGGATGAAAAGCGCTATGCCTCTGGCGTTGTAGGCTCCGATATAAGGATGCCGCCTCAGGAAATTTTCATCCGCCTCGGCGATGGAGAACTTTTTGATTCCTCCCGGATGCACAAATACCTGGTCCTTTATCCTGTCGAACTTCTCCCGATCCATTCCCCTGATTTCCAGAAGCTGCTCTATGCTCGCAAAACTTCCCAGAGCCTTGCGGTAAGACAGGATAGCCTTGCAGAAATAGGGGCCGATTCCCTTGACGGAAATCAGTGCTGCGCTGTCTGCCTCGTTGAGATCTACAAAAACCTTTTCCTTCGGGCTTTTCCACACGGCCTTTTCCTCATATTTGTCTTCCTTTGGAATCTCCGGTTTTTCTTCCTGTTTTATCTCTGGCCTTACCTTTGGCTTTTCTGGTGTCATTGCCTTGGGCTCGGGTCTTT
The DNA here is from genome assembly GCA_017548505.1 of Bacteroidales bacterium. Taxonomy (GTDB): domain Bacteria; phylum Bacteroidota; class Bacteroidia; order Bacteroidales; family UBA932; genus Egerieousia. The sequence goes on from JAFYZX010000025.1 coordinate 26,542, forward strand.
TTCCAGCCACGGGAATAACTATGTATGGCTCGAGTTCCAGGTATTTTTCCGGACTTACCGTGTACATTTTGGAGAAATCTTCCTTTTTTCGGAACTTTCCTCCCTTTTCGCGGTAATGGATAATTGTCAGAGCCTGCTTTTGCGTTAGACCGAGCAGCTGAAGACTGTCGATAGTGATGGTGTTCGGATTAAAGGCAAACAGAGTCTCGTGAGTCTCCTCTGTTTTAACTTCTGCCGGAGGCCGTTCTTCTTTGGATTTAGAGCATTTGTGGATTGTGAATGTTACGGCCTGAAATACAAACACCAGGGCCATCATCGCGATGACGCCCCTTGCCGTTGAGTCGCTGACCCTCCTCGTCTTTCCCATATTCTTTCCCTTCTATAATTACAACAATTTCTCCTTTCGGCTCGTTGGCTGTGAACCATTCTACGAGTTCATCCAGAGTGCCTCTGCGGCACTCGTTGTGTATTTTGCTTATTTCCCTGCAAACGGCGGCCTTTCTGCTTCCTCCTGCAAATTCCTTTAGGGATTCCAGAAGTTTGAGAAGCCTGTACGGGGATTCATAAATGATTGATGTCACGTCTCTTTCCGCAATCTCGCGGATTCTTGTCTGGCGGCCTTTCTTCTGTGGAAGGAAGCCCTCGAAGCAGAAGCGGTCGCTCGGCAGCCCGCTTACGGTAAGGGCCGGAACAAAGGCGGTGGCTCCGGGCAGAGCTTCCACCTCTATGCCGCGATCTATGCAGTCTCTTGTTACCAGATATCCGGGATCTGAAATTCCGGGAGATCCTGCATCGGTTATCAGAGCCGCATTCTGCCCTTCGAGTATCTTGTTGCAGACGGATTCCGTTTTCTTGTGCTCGTTGAACTTATGGTAGCTCTCCATGTGGGTGGTGATACCGTACTTTTTCAGAAGGACGCTGCTCGTGCGGGTGTCTTCCGCATAGATAACATCCACATCTTTAAGAACTTGCAGGGCTCTAAGGGTTATGTCCTCAAGATTTCCCACAGGAGTGGGCACAAGATATAGCTTTCCGGAGTCCATCAGTTGCGGAATTTGCGGCGGATATGCATATACAGCCTGTAAACTGTGTCGCTGTCTTCCTTCCATTCCGGATGGGCCTGGCGGAAGTACTGGACAATGGCCTTGAAGTTAGGCATGGTATCAATTTCAGTCATCTGCGAGTTGAAAAGCGCAGGGTCCGAATGGAAGAGTTCCCTTACAAACTCAAGCTTGTCGTTGATGCCCATAGTTCCCAGTATATCATCAACATATTCAGCCGGATAGTCATATTCCCAATCAAACCAGTCCTTGCCCTTCTTCTCGGGAGCCGGCTCTTCTTCCTTAACTTCTGCTACGGTTTCCTCTATTTTCTCTTCAACCTCCGGCTCTTCCTCTACAGTTTCCTCTTCCACGATAGGCTCTTCAGCAACCTCTTCCTCTACAACAGGCTCTTCTGCAAGTTCTTCCGGGTTTTCTTCTGCAGGTTCCTCAGGAGTTTCTTCTTCAGGATCGTAACTGAATTCCTCCTCTTCTTCCTCTTCTGAGAAACTGTCTTCTGCAAGGGTTTCAAAGATAGGCTCAGGGACTTCTCCTGTCTCGGCTGAGGCAACGGTATCAAAGCCTGAAGCCTTTTCCGCGATGGAGTCCACTTTCTCGTCTATGGAGTTCAGGCGGGCGGAAAGATGGTCAACCCTGTCGCTGAGAGAAGAAATCATCTTTGCGATTTCTTCAAGTTTTTCTTCCAGGGCAATTGCCAGACTGTCCTTATTGTCAGCCTGATTCATCTCGTATTGCTTGAGAGTTTCCGCAAGAGCGGAGAGCAGTCCCTTTTTCTCTTCCATATTTTTACTAAATTTGTGTACCGTACAAATTTAAGAAAAATGTTTCTAGAAAGTCCAAAACAGTCTGGTTGGCTAGAGGTTATCTGCGGAAGTATGTTCTCCGGAAAGACGGAAGAGCTTATCCGGAGGCTCAAGAGGGCCAATTTCGCCCATCAGAGAGTGCAGATATTCAAGCCCGGGATAGATGTCCGCTATTCCGAAACGGAAGTGGTAAGCCACGAGGGCAAATCCATCCAGTCTATCAGCGTGGACTCTTCCCAGAACATCCTGCTCTATGCCACGGATGTGGACGTGGTTGGAATCGATGAGGTCCAGTTCTTCGACGATGGAATCGTGGAAGTCTGCAATATACTCGCCGACAAGGGAATAAGGGTAATAGTAGCCGGTCTGGACATGGATTATCTGGCAAAGCCTTTCGGCCCTATGCCTGCTCTTTTGGCCAGGGCTGAACACATAACCAAGGTACACGCAATCTGCGTAAAGTGCGGCCAGCCTGCCCAGCATTCTCATCGTCTGCCAACAGTACAGGGAGCCGGCAAAGACGAGCAGGTACTTCTGGGTGAAATGGACAAGTACGAGCCGCTTTGCCGGCACTGTTTCAACGCCGCCCTCAAAGCCGAGGGCAAGCTCTAGTCTTTATTTCTTGTAGTCGCGTGGTGCGAGCATGTTCTTTGGGCTGAGGGCCTCGTCGAGCTTGGCCTTGGTCATGACTTTCTGCTCGAGAACTATGTCGTAAACGCTGCGACCGGTCTTCTGTGCCTCCTTGGCAATCTTGGTGCTGGCCTTGTAGCCGATGTAAGGATTGAGGGCGGTAACGATACCTATGGAGTTCTTTACCAGATCCATGCAATGCTCAGGGTTGGCGGTGATTCCGTCAACGCACTCCACTCTGAGGGTGTTCATTACATTGCTCATCCAGGTGATGCTCTCTGTGATGCACTGTATGATAACAGGCTCCATAACGTTGAGCTGGAGCTGGCCGGCCTCGGCCGCAAATGCAACGGCGGTGTCGTTTCCGATAACCTTGAAGCAAACCTGGTTGGTAACTTCAGGGATGACAGGGTTAACCTTGCCAGGCATGATGGAAGATCCCGGAGCCTTTGGAGGAAGGTTGATTTCTCCCAGTCCGCATCTTGGGCCTGAAGCAAGCAGACGAAGGTCGTTGGCAACCTTGGAAAGCTTTACAGCCAGCCTCTTTACTGCTCCGTGATAAGCTACGTAAGGAGCGGTGTCAGGAGTTGCGGCAACCAGGTTCTTGGCAGGAGCGAAAGGCTCGCCTGTAAGTTCAGCCAGCTTCTTGCAGCAAAGCTTTGTGAATCCTGGAGTTGCGTTGATGCCGGTTCCGATGGCGGTTCCGCCCATGTTGATTGCGTAGAGCTTCTTCTTGTTGTATTCGAGGTTCTCTATTTCCTCTTCAAGAGAATCGGCGAATGCCTTGAATTCCTGACCGAGAGTCATAGGAACTGCATCCTGGAGCTGGGTTCTACCCATCTTGATAATCTTGTCGAATTCCTTTGCCTTTGCCTTGAAGGATGCGATGAGGGCCTTGAGGCTCTCGATGAGCTTCTTGTTCATCATCACGATGGTAAGGTGAAGGGCAGTAGGATAAGCGTCGTTGGTGCTCTGGGCGCAGTTGATGTGGTCGTTAGGCGAGCAGAACTTGTAGTCTCCTCTCTCCTTGCCCATAATCTCGAGGGCGCGGTTGGCGATAACCTCGTTTGCATTCATGTTAACTGATGTACCTGCACCGCCCTGAAGCATGTCGATAGGGAAGTCGCAGTGCATCTTGCCGGCGATGATTTCCTTGCAGGCCTTTACAACAGCCTTGGTGATGGTGTTGTCCACAACGCCGAGCTCGTTGTTTGCCTGGATGGCAGCCAGCTTGACGTATGCTATAGCTACCACGAAATCAGGATAGTCGCACATCCTGATTCCAGAGATCTTGTAGTTGTTGAGCGCTCTCTGAGTCTGAACGCCGTAGTATGCCTCTGCAGGAACCTTGAGTTCTCCCAAGAGGTCTGATTCAACTCTATATTTCTTTGTTGCCATGTTTTTAAAAATTAAATATGATTTGTTTCTACTTAAAATCTTGCGGATAGACAACAAATATAATTAAAAATTTTAAACGAAGCGTTTTCTTTCTATTTATTTATGTAGCGATAGGAGAAGCAGGCTGTCACGAAGTAAACGATGGCCTGGATCCAGAGGGCGATGAATTCCGGACGGATGACGGAGAAGTCAGCTCCCATGCAGTTGAGCTTCACATAGCCCTGAACGCCGAAGGTACCGGGAAATATGCAGGCGAAATATTTCCAGAAGGCAGGGAAACTGCTGAAAGGCCATGTAAGGCCGCTGAGGAAGAGGAGTATCACGCTGAAAAACAGGAACATCACCATACCGGTCTCGCGGTTGCGGATAAAAATGGCCCAGGTCTGGGAGAAGAATATCACGGCCAGAAGGAACGGGAGCAGAAGTCTGTAGATGTCCCACGCCGATGCGTAGTGCGGCAGGCCGAACATCCTCGGAACCAGGATGAGAATGTATGCGGATATTATCGAGTATATAAGGAAATATGCGGCAGCCTGGCCGAGAATAAACCTGTGGACTTTCTTCTCGTGAGGAGAGACATCTTCGCTGAGCTTATGGTTGGCGTTTTCCTCTCTTCTTGTCCCCGATACCATACCTATGCCAAGGAAGAGAAGCTGGTGGATAATCAGAACAAGCACACCGGGAACGAAGAAACTGGCAAAGCCGTTGCCCTCGTTGAAGAGGATGTTCATCTTGTTCCTCAGAGGCTCGGCGCTTGTGAGGGCTTCCTGCTCGGTAAGGCCGTCAGCAGAGAGCCTTTCAAGGGAAATGTTCTTGTTCTCGGCCAGCATCACATAGTTGCAGGCCATGGCTATGTTCTTGTAGATGAAGAATGTAGCCATATTAACATACAGGGATACCGTGGTTTGTTTTCCGGTTTGGATGTCTTTGCTGAATTCCTTAGGTATGACAATGATGCCGTGGATTTCCCTTTTCTTCATCCTGCCGATGGCGTCTTCCATATTGACGCAGGATTCCAGGGAAACCTCCCTTGTGGCATCTATCTTGGAGGCGAAGCTGCGGCTGTAGGATGTTCCGCACTCGTCTATGATTCCAACAGGAATCTCGTCCACGCTTTCGTTGAGATAGACGGTGCTGTAAAGCAGAGGATAGCCAAAGCCGGCGATTATCAGAATCAGCAGCACTCCGCTGTCGGTGAATATGGTTTTGACCTCCCTCCAGGTGATGGCGGTAAGCTCGGCGAGCACTTCCTTTATATGAGAAAAGAACTTCATCACTTGGTAGGATAATTGAGTTTGACCATAGCATCCTTGAGCCTTCCCAAAACAAGGAACGGAAGGAAGAAGAAGATGCACATTCCCAGCATGTTGATCCACACATCGCCGATGCCGGAATCAAGCATCGCCCACTTTACATATATGAGGTAGTATTGCCTGAGAGGGAAAAGCTGGGCAAATCCCTGCATAGGGGCAATCATCATTTCCACAGGGTAGGTCATTCCGCACATGCTCATGGCCAGTATGGAGTAGAGAGAGGCGGCGCTGAGGGCATCCCTGAGCACAGGGAAAAGACCTATGAAGAACAGTCCCACGGCGTGGGAGGCCAGAACCAGCAACGTGATGTTGAGGGCCATGACCCAGGCCGGTCCCAAAAGCGGGAATCCGAAAATCCTGTAGGCCAGCACAACGAACGAAAGTCCCAGCAGAATGTAAATCAGGAAATATGGCAAAAGTTTGCCGATCAGGGCGTTTATTATGCTGCCTCCGGCTTTTTCCAGAAGTTCCGGAGTGGTTTTCTGCTTGAGCTCATATCCGATGGTGAATACCGTCATCACGATGATGCAAAGAGAAAGGATGCCCGGCCAGATTATGGAAATCAGATAGATTGCATAGCTGCTCCACGGGTTGCAGATGCTGTGCGTGTCTATGGTGATTGGCTGGAGCTGAGGCATGATGTCCGCTTCCGGAACGCCCTTTGCCCTCATAGTTGTTCTCCTGACTCCGGCGTTCAGCACGTTGACAATCTGGTAGAAGTTCCTGTAGGCAAGTGTCCCGGCAACCATATAAGCTTCTGTGTAATAGACGGGAACGGTTGGCCTGAGGCCGTTGACCACATTCACGTAGAGGTCCTCTGGAAACTCTATGAAGCCGTAGATTTCTCCCCTCTGCATTGCAAGCCTGGCATCGTGATAACTGCCGTAACGCCTGGAAATATCGATTCCCTGCATGGCTTCCATATTCTTGATGGCAGTGCGGGAAAGATAGGAGTCGTCCAAGTCCACAACTCCAACGGGAACCCTCTGGGGGAGACCCTGGTACATCAGGCTCACAAAGAAAATGGCGCAGAAAGCAAGTACCAATATGGTGCCGTACAGGTAGATAGGCCTGTTCAGCATTATATTGCCCTCTCTGACAAAGACATTGAGGATGCAATTGAGCATATTGGAACTCTTTCTCATAGAGTCTTTTCTCAGCGATTATTTTACGATAGCGCTCATGCCAGCCCTCATGTGCGGAATCCTGGTAACTGGCTTTGCCCTGACCTCGAAGGTCTTTGCGTCGAATTCTCCTCCGGCCTTGGTCGGTTTCCAGGTGGCGTAGGATGCCATAACGTTTATGAAGAAGACTTCAGCCTCGTAAGTGTCATCTCCGAGAGCGGGAATCCTGACCTTCAGCTTGCTTCCCATCGTGATGCCCTTGAGCATATCTTCCCTGACATTGAAGGAGAACCACACATCGTCGATATCAGTAACGGTCATTATCGGAGCGCCCTGTCCCACAAGTTCTCCAACTTTAGGGAACACTTCCGTAATGACTCCGCTGATAGGGGATACCAAGTTGATTTCGTCTATGTAGGAGTTAACCTGGTCCACGCTTGCGTTTGCTGCATCCACGGCTGCCTGGGCTGCCATACGGTCTTCTGCCTGGGCTCCGTTCTTTGCCAGATTGTACTGGCTGAATGCGGCTTTTTCAGTTGCCACGGCTGCGTCGTACTGAGCCTTTGCCTCGTCTCTTTTCTGGGCGGAAACAACTTCCTGGCGGTAGAGATTTTCAACTCTCTCGTAAGACTTGCGGGCAATGTCCACCCCCACCTTGGCCTTCTGCCATTGCTCGAAGGCTCCTTCCACAAGCTCGCTTCTGGCGCTTCCGCTGGCCTTAGCCCTTTGGGCTCTTGCGGCGCGGCTCTGTGCGTTTGCCTGAACGATTTTAGCCTGAAGCTCAGGGCTGTCCAGCTTAACGACTACCTGGCCCTTGGAAACGGTATCCCCTTCCTGGAAGAGGAGAGTTTCCACCCTTCCGGCAACCTTGCCCGAAACCCTGTATTCGCGGGCTTCAACGGTGCCCTGGATGGTCAGTTTCTGGGTGGAGGATGTGAGCCATCCGATAACTACCAAAACGATGATTACAAGAAGCAGCGCTGCCAGTCCAACCAGCAGGCTTATCGTGCTTTGCTCTAACTTCTTCATATCTGTAAATTTTTAATCTTTCTTGATATTGCTGATACCAACTGCCTTGCGGAGGTAAAGCTCGCAGAGGCGGGCATCTATCCCGGCATCGATCTTATCGGAATTGGCGCTGATCCAGGCGGTTTGTGCGGCAAGAAGGTCGGTGACGCTTATCAGGCCTTCCTTGTAGGAGAGTTCCGCAAGGCGGAGGTTCTCCTCGGCGGCGCTTATGTTGCTCTGGGCGGCCTCGAGTTTCTTGTTGGCTTCCCTTACCTTGAAGTTGGCCTGGGTAACCTGGAGGTTAATCAGTTCCTTTGCCTCGTCGATGCGGTGGCTGACCATTCTCTCCTCGCTCTGGGCTGCCCTGAGGGTGTAGATTCTGTCTCCGAAATGGAAGATAGGTATGGTGATGGCCACTCCGGCCGTGAACATTCCCTTGAACTTGTTCTCGAATCCGTTGAAGGTGTTCGGGTTGGTGGTAAGATAGTTTACGGAAGCCGCAATGTTCGGAAGGAAGCGGCTGCGCGCTATGTTAACCTGGCTGCGGCTTATTTTGCTGAGATTCTCCAGTTCCTTGATTTCAAAGCGGTTGTCAATAGCCTGGGCTTTGTTGTATGCGGGATCAAGCTCCTGCGCCTGGCCCTGGGAAATGTCTTCGTCTGCCAGACCGAAGTCTCCGTCCAGGTCCAGTCCGCACACTCTGAACAGGGCCATCTTGGAAAGTGCCACTCCGTCCGTTGCCCTGGTGAGAGCCAGGTTGGCTTCGTTGAGCTTGACCTTGACATTAAGGAGGTCTCCTCTTGTTGCCACTCCCTGGTCAATGGCTGCCTGGATGTTTTTCTCCAGCTTTGTCAGGAGTTCCACGTAACTTTCCGCAAGTTTCTTCTTGTTAAGAAGCGATACTGTTGTCCAGTATGCCTGGTCCACGGAAATTATGAGTTCTTCCTGGCGGTTGTCCGTCTGGAGACGGGCCATTTCTTCCGTGGTCTTTGCGATGTTGTAGAGTTCCCTGATTTTTCCTCCCAGATAGATTGGCTGTGTGAATCCGATGCCTGCCGCAAAGATATTGTGCACGTCGTATGTAAGCTCGCTCTTAGGCAGATAGGCGTACTGCTTCCACTGGATTTTCTCCGGGTTGGTCTTGGGGTTGAACGGCACTCCGTCCGCATCCAGGGGAACAGGCTGGCCGTCGATAACGGTCCATTTGTTGGATATCTGGTCTGCGGTAAAGCCGAAGCTTCCGTCAGCCATCTTGGTTCCTACGGGAAGAAGGGCATCTTCGGCCAGCAAAGAAATATTCTTCTGGTTCCAGGTATAGGTTCCAACGGCCTGGAAACTCGGCAGGAACTGCGTGAAGGCGGCCTTTCGGAGATTTTCCGCGGCATTGATTCTTTCCTGAGACACTTTCAGGCTTTTGGAGTTCTGAAGAGCGAACTCCTCGTATTCCTTAAGCGTGTATGTCTGCCCCCAGAGGGATGCTGCCACAAGCAGGCAGAGCGCAACCGATATGCTTTTTTTCATGGCGGTCAGTTATTATCTATGAGCTTTGGAGTAACATCCCCGCAGCTGAAACAGCCCTTGTGACGCCCTTCAAGGTTTAGTGCGGCATAATGGGCCTGTATCTTTTTCAAATCTTCTTTTGGATTATCCGAAACCACAAATCTTATTCCAGCTCCGGCTCTTTTAGTTCTGTAATTGAAAAAACCGAGATATACTGGAACATTGCAGGCTCTTGCTATTGCCAGAAATCCCATTTTCCATTTGTCCGTTTTCTTGCGGGTTCCTTCAGGCGCAATGGCAAGATGCATTTTGTCCGCATTCTTGAGGGCCTGGATATTGTGAAGAGCCACGTTGGAACCCTTGCTCCTATCCACTGGAATGGCTCCCATTTTTCTAAGGAGCCAGCCGAGGGGCCAGAAGAAGAACTCTTTCTTTATCATTATGTTGGGAGTGCCTCCTTCTGAAGTGTAATAAGCCCAGGCAACAACGAAATCCATCACGGAAGTATGTGGAACTCCCAGAACAATGCACTTGTCCTCTGTAGGGATGCTTCCTTCTGCAGTCCAGCCCATCAATTTCAGAAGCCTTTTGCTGAATTTCTGCTTGAAGCTCATATCCGTAGAATTACATTATACGTCTGCGGCGGCCCTGTCTTCCATAATAACCTCTTCCCTGAGGTTCTTCATAATGAAGTCCTGGCGGAAAGGAGTATTATTGCCCATATAGAATTCAAGTATCTCGTGGGTAGGGTCTTCCTTGTAGATATGAACGGTATCCAGGCGCATGTCGTCGCCGATGAAATTCTCGAACTCCTTGTCCGATATTTCTCCAAGTCCCTTGAATCGTGTGACTTCCGAGCTCTTCCCGAATTCCTCTATCGCTTCAAGTTTTTCGGCCTCGCTGTAGCAGTAGTGCACGTCGAAGGAGTTGTCTTTCTTTTTCTTCCTGACTCTGAACAGCGGAGTCTGCAGAATGAACAGGTGGCCTCTTCTTATGAGTTCCGGGAAGTACTGGATGAAGAATGTGAGCATCAGCATCCTGATATGCATTCCGTCCACATCGGCATCGGTGGCTATCACCACACGGTTGTAGCGCAGGTTCTCGATGTCCTCCTCTATGTCCAGGGCTGCCTGCAGGAGGTTGAGTTCCTTGTTGTTATTGTCGTAGATAACCTTCTTGGAACTGCCGTAGGTGTTCATTGGCTTTCCCCTAAGGGAGAACACGGCCTGGGTGTCTGCGTTCCTTGCCTTGGAGACGGTTCCGCTTGCGGAATTACCCTCGGTGATGAAGATGGTGGTCTTTTCTGCGAGAGGGTTGTTCTTGTCTGTATAGTGAACCTTGCAGTCGCGGAGCTTTTCGTTGGAAATCATTCCCTTCTTGCGGCGCTTGCTCTTGAGGATGTCTGCAATTTCCTTCCTTTCCTTCTCGCTGGCGTTGATCTTTTTCTGCATCGCGTCCGCGATGAGCGGATTCTTGTGCAGATAGTTGTCCAGCTCGGAAGCCAGGAAATTCATTATGAAGGTCTTTATAGGGATTCCGCCCCTTTCCTCGGTATCAGTAAGACGTGAGTTCAGGAAGGTTTTGGTCTGGTTGGCGAATCCGGGTTCTCCAACCCTTATGGCGATTGCCGCAACTATGCCTTCCCTTACATCCTTAGGGTCGTAGTCTTTCTTGAAGAAGTCCTTTACGGTTTTTCCCACAGCCTCCCTGAAGGCGCTCAGATGGGTTCCTCCGTGGTAGGTGTTCTGGCCGTTGACAAAGGAGTAGATATCTTCCCCGCCCTCGCTGCCGTGAGTTATAACCACTTCTATATCGTGGCCTTTCAGATGGATAGGGTCGTAGAGCGGAGCCTCCGTCATATTGTCGTTGATAAGGTCCAGAAGGCCGTTCTTGCTGCAGTAGGTGGTCTTGTTGAAGTGGATAGTTAGACCTGTGTTCAAGTACGCGTAGTTCTTGAGCATGCCGTCTATGTACTCCAGCTTGTAGGAATAGTTCTCGTACAGTTTAGGGTCTGCAGTGTATCTGATAAGAGTTCCGTCCTTTTCGTCGCAGTTCTTGAGGTCTCCCTCTTTCTTGAGTTCCCCTTCCTCGAAGTAGGCCCACTTGCTCTTTCCGTCTCTCCAGCTCTGTGCATAGAACTTTGTGGAAGTGGCATTCACCGCCTTTGCTCCAACGCCGTTCAGACTTACGGACTTGCCGTAGGCGTCAGAGCCGTACTTTCCGCTGGTGTTTATCTGTCCCACGGAAACCACCAGGCTGTCCAGAGGAATGCCGCGTCCATAGTCCCTGACCGTGACTTCCTTTGTCTCCTCGTCAAGGGTAATGTCCACACTCTTTCCGAATCCCATGTTGAACTCGTCTATGGCATTGTCCACTATCTCCTTGAAAAGCACATAGATACCGTCGTCTTTCTCGCTGCCGTCTCCCAGCTTGCCCAGGTACATTCCCGGCCTCTTCCTCAGATGCTCGTGCCAGTCCCAGTGCTGGATGTCCTCGCTGCCGTATCCCTTGTTTTTCTTCTCTTCCTTACTCATCGGTGACTAATAATATCGTTATTTCATTTTTGCAAGTGCCGCATTCAGATTCCTCAGCGCTGCGGCCGGGTCGTTGTAGATAAGCGGTCCGGTGCAGCATCCGCCTTCACAGGCCATAACCTCCAGGAATGGAGAAGGGGCCTTGGTTGTTTTTGCGATGCCCCTGAGCAGGGCTATATTCTTCTTGTCCAGATTTGCTATGGCTGTGGCCTTTAGCTGCTCGTCCTTGAGAATGTACTTTACCGCTCCAATCACTCCACCTGTCTGTGCGAAACCGTGGGCTGCCTTGTAGCTCTGGACTTCCGGAATAAATGACGGAATGGTTTCAAAGTCAATGTGGAGGCCTGCGAACACACTGCCGATTTCCTCAAAGGTGATGGCAATGTCCGTATCAGGATTGTCCCTGACTTCCTTCTTTTTGGCAAGGCACGGGCCTATGAAAACAACCTTTGCGTCCGGATATTTCTTCTTGGCAATCTTTGCCGTGTAGAACATCGGCGAGCCTGTAGAAGAAACGTATGGAGCCATTTCCGGAACGTGCTTTCTCACAAGTTCAATCCAGGAAGGGCAGCAGCTTGTTGTCATGAAAGGCTGGCCCTCGGCGATTTTTTCCTGAAGCTCTGCTGCCTCGTTTGCCGTGGTTTCCATTGCGCCCTGGGCCACTTCAATCACGTCCTTGAATCCAAGAGACTTGATAGCCCCGTAAACCTTCTCGGTCGGAACTCCCTGGAACTGTGACAGTATGGCCGGTGCCACGATTGCCACCATCTCCTGCCCTTCCTTCAGACCCTGGAGCACGTCGAAGATCTGGCTGACCTCGAAAATGGCTCCGAACGGACAGGCGTTAAGGCATTTACCGCAGTATATGCATTTGCTCTCGTCTATGTGCTCTATGCCGTTTTCATCCTTGGATATGGCTTTGAGCGGACATGCGTCCTCGCAAGGTACTGGGATGTACACGATTGCGTGGTAAGGGCAGCTCTGCTGGCATTTTCCGCAGCTGATGCAAAGGTCGTGGTCTATCTCGGCCTGGCCCTGCTTGTTGAAGAAGATGGCCTGTTTAGGGCAGTTCATGTAGCAGGTTCTGGCCACGCATCCGCGGCAGAGGTTTGTAACCTCGTAATTGGTCTTCACGCAGGAGGAGCAAGCTTCGTCTATGACGCACATAAGGTTTGGCTTGCGGTTAGGGTCCTTCCTGCTTAGGGCTTCCCTGGCATAGTGCGAAAGCGGAGTCAGTTCGTCATCCTCGTCATACATGTCGAATCCCATCAGAGGGAAGCTCTTGTATCTCCAAACGGCCCTTTCCTTGTGGATGCAGCATCTTCCGAGCACTTTCTGGCCTCTCTTCGGGCTGAGGTTTATCGGAAGGCGGTCTATCTCCTCCACAAGCCTGTCTTCTTTCCACAGTTCCACCAGCTTTGCCAAAAGGGCCTGGCGGACTATCATCACGTTGTTTGCAAATGCCATATTATAAGGTTGTTATTTGGTCATTACGGCGTTCCATACCGCTGTGCGGAGTGTTCCCTTGGTGTCGTCCTGGTCATATTCCCAGTACATAAGTCCCAGCATACCTTTCTGGCGCACCCACGCTCCCTTGGCTGCAATGCTCTTAGGATTGTCGTATCCCATATAGAACACTCCCTGCATTGTTTCCACGTAAGGGCAGTTGGCGGTAGCGTCCCACTTGTTTCTCCTGTACTTCTTGGCATCCATGGTGATGATGCTCTTGTAAGAAACTGCGGTAGGTGAAGTGCTGAATGAATGTCTTCCGTAGAAAGGAACTCCAAGAACGAGCTTGTTAGGCTTTACTCCCGCATTCAGGTATGCGTTAACCGCACGGTTGCAGTCTCTGTAGGCTCTTGTGTCTGACAGCGCGGAGTGATGGTGAGGTGCCTCGTCCAGGTCGTAGGTCATTATGTTGACATAGTCCACATACTTGTCCATCTCCTTGATGTCAATGTAACGGTAGCCTCCGGTAACGGTCTGCTTGTCAAAGCAGTATCCGGCATATGAAATTTCGTATTTGTCTCCGAAGGTTTCGCGGAGCTTTTTTACAAGCTTTACATAGTTGTCGGTATCGCAGCTCACGTCGCAGGCCGCTCCGCTCCAGCTCAGACCCGGGAACTCCCAGTCGAGGTCTATTCCGTCTATGCCCCATTCTTCCATAAAGGCCACGCAGTCATCGGCGAACTTCTGCATATTCTCATCGCTCTTGCAAAGTGCGGAGAAGCTTCCGCCCTGCCTGTTGTTTGAGTTTGCCACTCCGTGAGTGAAGCTGAGGCAAATCTTGAGGTTAGGGTAGGTCTTCTTCAGGTTCACGATATTCTGGAATCTTGTCTTGCTGCCCTGAAGGTCGAACTTCTGGTAAATGCCGTCCACCATATAAAGCTCTGCGAACGCGTAGTTTATGTGGGTGAGCACGGTAGGATCCGGAATCAGGCTTCCGTAATATGTCACGTATGCGGTAACGTGCCTTCCGTCATCTATGCGGGCATTAGGGGCAACCAGTGGCTCGCTGATAGGTGGATCCACTTCTTCAACCGGTGTCGGCTTGGTTGGTTCAACAGGTGAATCTTCTCCGTCAAGTCCGTTTCCGCCTCCTCCGCAGGAGGTCATAATCATTGCGGCAATTGCCCAAACGGGCAGAATTCTGAACATTTTCATATCGCAAAATAATTTTTTGTCAGACCAAATTTTCCTTCAAACCCCAAATTTAACAAATTCCGTGCAAAGCACGGAAAGATTTTACCGGAAAACAAAGTACACGGCTCCAATCAGCAGGCAGAATGCTATCAGATGGTTGTAGTTGAAGTTCTGCGTCTTGAAGAAAATCAGGGTAAACACCACGAATACCAGTATGGAAATCACTTCCTGGATTACCTTGAGCTGAACAAGTGAGAACGGGCCTCCGAGATCTTTGAACCCGATCCTGTTTGCCGGTATCATAAAACAGTACTCGATAAAGGCTATTCCCCAGCTGATCAGTATGATGCCGGCCAGTCCCCACTTCGGGAGAAGGGTGTTTGTCTTGAATTTCAGCTGGCCGTACCAGGCCAGTGCCATGAAACTGTTGGATACTACCAGCAGCAATATTGTAAGCAACGCTTTGCCCATATTTTATCCTTAGATTAAAACCGGGCGCAAATATATCAAAGAATCAGATTCGTTGTCGCGATAAAAATCAACTTCTCAAGGAGTCATCACAGCGTTCCATACGGCAGTTCTCAGAGTGCCCTTGGCATCGTCTTCATCATAAGACCAGTACATAAGGCCCAGCAGACCTTTCTGGCGGATCCAGTCTCCTTTTATCGCGATGCTTTTTGGATTGTCATATCCCATAAAGAACACGCCCTGCATTGTTTCGACGTAAGGGCAATTGGCCGTAGCGTCCCACTTGTTGCGGCGGTATTTTTTAGAATCCATATTAAGGATTTTCTTGTATGAGACTGAAGTCGGGGATGTGCTGAAGGAGTGCCTTCCGTAGAATGGAATTCCGAGAACTATTTTCTTTGGAGAAACTCCTGCCTTGAGGTATGCTTTCAGGGCGCGGTTGCAGTCGCTGTAAGCTCTTGTGTCAGACAGGGCTGACTGGTGGTGAGGGGCCTCGTCAAGGTCGTAAGTCATTACGTTGACGTAATCCACGTATGGGTCCATTGCGGCAATGTCGTTGAATATGTATCCGCCGTTGGAAGGATACTTGTCCATGCAGTAGCCGCAGTATGAAATGGTGTACTTGTCTCCAAGCACCTCCCTTAACTTCTTGACGAGCTTGACATAGTTGTCGGTATCGCAGCTTACGTCTGAAGCGGCTCCGCTCCAGGAAAGCCCCGGGAACTCCCAGTCCAGGTCAATTCCGTCGAGATTGTAATCCTGAAGGAATTGCAGGCAGTCATCGGCGAACTTCTGCATGTTATCCTCGCTCTTGCAAAGCGCGGAGAAGCTTCCTCCCTGCCTGTTGTCCGAATTCTCCACAACGTGCGAGAAAGCTATGCATATCTTGAGATTAGGATAGGTCTTTTTCAAATCCACGATGTTCTGAAACCTCTTCTTGCTTCCCGAAAGGTCAAATTTCTTGTAAACTCCGTCCACCATATAAAGTTCGGCAAAAGCGTAGTTGATGTGGGTTACAACGCTGGCGTCCGGAATCAGGCTCCCGTACCAGGTTACGTAAGCGGTTACATGGCGTCCGTCATCGATACGAGTATTTGGAGCTACAAGTGGCTCGCTGATAGGCGGATCCACCTCTTCAACAGGTGTTCCTGTTACCGGGGTTTCAGGCTCCAGCGGGTCATCTTTGCTTCCACCCCCGCCGCAGGATATGAGCATAATAGCGGCAATTGCCCAAACGGACAGATGTCTGAATATTTTCATGACTCAATTTTTTTTTGTTCTCTATCCCTGGCCCTGGCTTATTGGGGTCTGTCCCTTGACGGCCGGGGAGATGTTCAATTTACGGCTGTAGGTGAAAGTCTTCCTGTCCGAAACTATGATTTTTCCCTCAGCGATTTTTAATGTGAGAAGTCCTCTCTCGTATTCCTTTGTTCCACCGTTTCTAAGCAGTTCCGGAAGGTGAGGCCCGTTGTCTTCCAGAAGAGCATCCCTGACTTCATCCGGTATTTCCAGAATGAACCTGACTCTTCCGTTCTGGTCGCAGACCTGAATGCCTATGTCTGTGAGAACAAACAGATTACCCTTGGAGTCAAAAGCCATAGGGCCTTTTGAAACAGGAGCGTTGCCGTATGAATGCAGCCAGTAGAATCTCTGTTCACTGAAATATGGAGAACGTGAGGTGTTGCTGTCTGTATTATTGCAGATAGCCTGCCAGAGGCAGTTGGTTTCTTTCTCTGTATAATCCAGGCTTTTTTCCAGAACCATGAAGCTGTTATCCGGATAATAGGCAGCATAGACAATGGTAGATTCTGAACGATGGTTGCCTCTTTCTAAAGTAGAGCAAGTGATTTCAATGATAGACGGTTTGGTCATGTCTATTTCTTTTTCCTCTACCCATTCTTCATCAGCGACAAGATACTTGTCCAGAAAGTCATTCTTGGAAATTCCGGCCTTGATTGGTTCAGGGTAATCTCTCCACAGCCAGACCATTACATCCTCAAAGATTTCTGCGGAACGCTTTACGGAATGGTAGCCGTCGCTCCAGTCGTACTTGGTGTCATAGCCTGCAAAGTCCAGGGCCGTGGACAGCATCTGGTTGGCCTCGTACCAATGGCCGAAGGTGGCGTTCCATACATCGTTACTTCCGTCCTGGAGGAAAATCCTGAGCGGCTTCGGCTCGCATTTTCTGACAAACATCTGAAGGTCGTTGCCGCCCCTCATAGAAACAAAAGTTCCCACTCCGCTGAACACTCTGCGGAAGAGGTCAGGCCTCTGCCAGGCAGCGTTGAAGGCCGCGATTCCCCCGCTCGATAGTCCGAAGATAGACCTGTCGTTTGGATCTTCTGAAATGCTTACTCCAGCCTCTTTCTCAACAAACGGAATTATCTCTGTCTCAAGGAACTCTGCGAACCTTCCGTCTGTATAGTCAAACTCGTTGGAACGGTTGTAGCGGATTACATTTCCGTCTTTTCCCTTGATGACTCCAGGCTGGACGAAGATGCCGATAGTAACGGGCATTTTTCCCTCGGCGATGAGTTTGTCAAAGACCTTTGGAGCATTGCAGAGTATTCCGTCAAGTCCAATGTACAAGCAGGCCGGTTTCTTTCCGTCATATTGCTGAGGAATATAGACCTGCAGGTTCCTCTCCGTTCCGGGATAAAGGTCACTTTCCGTCTTGTAGTCCAGGGATAAGATTTTTCCCTGTCCCATCGCTGAGGCAAAACTTAACAGAAACGCCATTACGGCCAGAATGAATCTAAAGAACTTCATATAACCTCCTTTTCTCAAATTCAAAGATAACAAAAAAGGTTGCCCCATAGGACAACCTTTTCAAGTTGGTTTTGAAACCGGCTTTACTTTTCGAATCTCTGGTTGAGAAGCTCCATCATCTTGATTACAGAGTAGGAGATTCTTGTACCAGGGCCGAAGATAGCGGCTGCACCGGCCTTGTAGAGAGCGTCATAGTCCTGGGCAGGGATAACTCCGCCGGCTACAACTATGATATCCTCTCTTCCGAGTTTCTTCAGTTCGTTGATGATCTGAGGAACCAGGGTCTTGTGGCCTGCTGCCAGTGAGGAAACGCCAACGATATGGACGTCGTTCTCAACTGCCTGCTTTGCTGCCTCGGCCGGAGTCTGGAACAGAGGTCCCATATCCACGTCGAATCCGCAGTCTGCATAACCGGTTGCGACAACCTTTGCACCGCGGTCGTGACCGTCCTGTCCGAGCTTGGCAACCATGATACGAGGCTGGCGGCCTTCCTTCTTGGCGAACTCGGCAACCATCTTCTTTGCCTTCTCGAACTCGCTGTCTTTCTTAACCTCAGATGAGTAAACACCTACATTCATACGGATCTTTGCTGTGTATCTTCCTACTACCTCTTCGCAAGCGTCAGAGATTTCTCCGAGGGAAGCCCTTGCCTTTGCAGCCTCAACTGCAAGAGCGAGGAGATTGCCCTTCTTGGTCTTAACGCACTCGGTGATAGCGGCCAGACACTGTTTAACTTTCTCGTTGTCTCTTGTCTTGTACAGTTTCTGCAGACGGGCTACCTGCTGCTGGCGAACCTTGGTGTTGTCGATATCCAGGATCTTGATTGGATCCTCGTGGTCGAGACGGTAGCGGTTCAGGCCGATGATGGTCTCCTCGCCGGAGTCGATTCTTGCCTGCTTTCTTGCGGCGGCTTCCTCGATTCTCAGCTTAGGAATACCGGTCTCGATAGCCTTTGCCATACCGCCGAGTTTCTCCACTTCCTGGATATGCCCCCAAGCCTTGTGAGCCAGCTCGTTGGTCAGGCTCTCGATGTAGTAGGAACCTGCCCAAGGGTCGATTGAACGGCAAACCTGGGTCTCCTGCTGGATGTAGATCTGGGTGTTACGCGCGATACGTGCGGAGAAGTCCGTTGGCAGGGCGATAGCCTCGTCGAGCGCGTTGGTGTGCAGACTCTGGGTGTGGCCCAGTGCTGCTCCCATAGCCTCGATACAGGTTCTTGCAACGTTGTTGAAAGGATCCTGCTCTGTAAGGCTCCATCCTGAAGTCTGGCAGTGGGTTCTGAGGCTGAGGCTCTTAGGGTTCTCAGGATTGAACTGCTTGACGATCTTTGCCCAAAGCATTCTGGCGGCCCTCATCTTTGCAATCTCCATAAAGTGGTTGGTTCCGATTGCCCAGAAGAATGAAAGTCTCGGAGCGAACTTGTCTACAGGAATGCCTGCCTTGATACCGGTACGGAGATACTCCAGACCGTCTGCAAGGGTGTAGGCCATCTCGATGTCGTTGGTTGCACCTGCTTCCTGCATGTGGTAACCGGAAATTGAGATGGAGTTGAACTTAGGCATGAACTGTGAAGTGTAGGCGAAGATGTCGCCGATGATTCTCATACTGAACTCAGGAGGATAGATGTAGGTGTTACGCACCATGAACTCCTTGAGGATGTCGTTCTGGATGGTACCGGCCATTTCCTCGAGCTTCACTCCCTGCTCCAGACCTGCCACGATGTAGAAGGCCATGATAGGAAGAACGGCTCCGTTCATTGTCATGGATACGGACATCTTTCCAAGAGGAATCTGGTCGAAGAGGATCTTCATATCCTCAACGGAGCAGATACTTACACCTGCCTTTCCTACATCGCCGACAACTCTTGGGTTATCTGCATTGTATCCTCTGTGGGTAGGGAGGTCGAACGCAACGGAAAGACCTTTCTGTCCTGCAGCCAGGTTCCTTCTGTAGAATGCGTTGGACTCTTCTGCTGTGGAGAAACCTGCGTACTGGCGTACGGTCCAAGGTTTCTGAACGTACATTGTGCTGTAAGGTCCTCTCAGGAAAGGAGCCACACCTGCAGCGTAGTGCAGATGCTCCATCTTCTCAAGGTCTTTTGCGGTGTAGTTGGTCTTAACCGCAATCTTCTCAGGGGTATTCCAAAGAACTTCTTTCTTTGCTGCACCCTTCTTTGCTGCAGGCTTTGCAGCTGACTTATATACTAAATCGTTGAATTTTGGACGCATAACTTTTCCTCCCCTTATTTGATAAGTTTTTCCTGGTAAGCCTTCAGTGTCTCAAGCACGTTGCTGCGTACACTGATGAAGTTCTCTATACCCTTTGCAATCAGATCGTTCTTGCATTCAGGGTCTCCGGCTACAACTACGATTCCCTTCTTGCCCACGATCTTGGCAATCTGAGGAACCTCAACTGCATACTCGTCGTCTGAAGAGCAGGCTACGATGATGTCTGCCTTAGCCTTGAGGGCTGCCTTTGCTCCTTCCTCAGGAGAGTTGAAGCGGTTGTTGTCAACTACCTGGAATCCGGCTACTGCAAAGAAGTTGCAGGCGAACTGTGCCCTTGCGCGGCACATTGCCAGGTTTCCGTAGGTAACCATAAACGCCATCGGACGTTTCTTGGCCTTGTCTGTCTTGAACCTGAGTTCCTCGAAAGCCATGGCGCCTCTGTAAACCTCCAGAGGACGGCCAACCATTCCGGCCTTCTTCTTAGGAGCGGCCTTGCGGGTTACGGTCTTCTTGGTAACTTCCTTCTCCACAACCTCGGTGAAGTTAGGGAACTGGTTGGTTCCAAGGAGAGTATCCCTTCTGGTAGCGATGTTGGAATCTCTCTTCAGCGATGTCTCCTTGATGCTGTCCTGGATCTTTTCTGCCTTGAATGCCTCGACATATCCGCCGGCCTTCTCGATAGAGTTGAACAGATCCCAGGAAGCCTTTGCTACGGCATCGGTGAGCTCCTCGATGTAATAGGATCCTGCACCCGGGTCAACTACCTTGTTGAAGTGGCTCTCGTCCAGAAGCAGGCTCTGCACGTTACGCGCAATTCTGTTGGAGAACTCGCCAGGCTTCTTGTAAGCGTGGTCGAAAGGAAGGACTTCCATTGAGTCAACTCCTCCGATTGCTCCACTCATTGCCTCGGTGGTATCTCTCAGCATATTTACGTAAGGATCGTAAACCGTCTGGTTCCAGGCGCTTGTAACAGCGTGAACCTTGATCTTGCAGCTGTCTTCCTTCTTTGCCCCGTAAGCCTTTACGATATTGGCCCACAGCAGTCTTGCTGCACGGAACTTGGCAATCTCCATAAAGTAGTTGCCGCTGATGGATACGGTGAACTTGATCCTCTTTGCAGCCTCGTCAACCTTCACACCGGCATCCTGCAGGAGGTTCAGGTACTCGCTGCCCATATTCATTCCGTATGCCAGTTCCTGGGTGATGGTGCTTCCCGCATCGTTGAAAGCGTATGAATAAACTCCAACAACCGTTATGTGAGGGAAGTCCTTTACAAGCTCGATGGCCTTTACCAGAAGTTTTGCAGCATCTGCCTTGCTCCAGACTCCGGTTGCGTTCATCTCCTTCAGAGGGTCGTAGTCGAAAGAGGCCCTGATAGCGGAAGCCTTGGTGCCCTTCTCCTTTGCCACTGCGATGAAGTTCTTCAGGATTGACAAGTCCTTGCATCCCTTGAAGTTAACCTCGACAGCCTTGAGCTCGATGCCGTTCAGAAGGGCTTTCATGTCTGCCTTGAGAACTTTCTCTGTCTGGCTGAGGTCGAATCCCGGAGCGGTAACTCCCTTCATCATGCCGTCAAGAGCCAGAGCGTTGGCTGCCTTGAAATCCTTTCCGACTGCATAGTCCTGCCTGATCAGCCAGTTGTTGTCGTCTTTGGTGCCTCTTACAAAAGGAAACTCTCCGGCCTTTCCGCCCACTTCCTTCAGACCCTTCAGGTCCTCGGCGCGGTAATAAGGCTGCACGGAGAAACCTTCCATTGTCCTCCATACGAGCTTCTTCTGATAGTCGGCACCCTTCAAATCCTTGATTATAGCATCCTCCCAGACCTGCTTGGGAACGGGAGGAAACTCAGTAAATAATTTCTCTGCCATATTATTACTGTTGTTTGAATAGGTGTATTATTGTTTTAATGTTAATTCTTATGAAGCATTGCCTGTAGTTCAGCGATGGCTTTATAATAGACAACAAATATAACATTTATTCTTGTACTTTGTAAGTCTCTGATACATTAAACTGCACTTGTGAAAATTTGGAGTTGGAGGAAATTTTTATATCTTTGCACCCCGCTAAAGAAAAAGGAGGTGGTATAAAGCATGATTATCGTTCCAATCAAGGACGGCGAGAACATAGAGAGAGCATTAAAGAAGTTTAAGAGAAAGTTCGAGAAGACTGGCATCATCCGCGAGCTCCGCGACCGCAAGACTTTTGAGAAGCCTTCAGTCAGGAAGCGTGCGCAGCTGATGAAAGCTATCTATGTAAAGCACCTTCAGACTAGCGAGGAATAATCCTGGCGCTTTTGCAAGCTTAGAGAGGGATGGACATCAGTCCGTTCCTCTTTTTCGTTATATTTGCAATGTATGGGATGCCTCAGCGATTTTACGGATTACCTCAAGGTCAGGAGGAGATATTCTCCCCGCACTGTAAAGCTCTACAGCGATGCCGTGGGGGATTTCCTGCTCTATGCTCTGCCGGAAAGGCAAAACGAGGCAACATCCGCCATTCCTGACAATGAGATTCTGGAAGTTCTCCGATTCCAGATCATACGTGGCTATGTTTCCAATATGATGGACAGGTCTCTGGATGCCAGAACGGTAAACCTTCATCTGAGCGCCCTGAGCACCTTCTGCAACTACCTTGTCAAGCAGCAAAAGCTCCCGTCCAATCCCGTCAAGGGCATCGTCCGCCCTAAAGAGAAAAAACGGCTTCCGTCTTTTTTCACACCTGAGGCTTTGAAAGAGTATTTTGACAGCCCTGTTTCCGATGACTATCCTTCTGCCAGAAACAGGATGATAGTGACCCTTCTCTTTGCCACCGGCCTCAGGCGGGCAGAGGCTGCAGGGCTGAGGACAACAGATATAGACCTTTCCAGACGCACCATCAGCATCATAGGAAAGGGCAACAAGCAAAGGCTCATTCCGATAGTGGACTCTCTGGCAGAGAGAATCGGCGACTATCTTAATCAGCGACAGGCTTTCCTGGAAGAGCAGGGAGTCTCTGACTCAGGTTATTTCTTCCTTACTGATAGGGGAAAGCCCTCTTACGTGGAGTTCATTAACAGAATTGTCAAGAGTGAGCTTTCTTCCATCAGTATTTCCGGCAAGAAGACTCCGCACACTCTCCGTCACAGTTTTGCCACGGCTCTGCTCAACGACGGGGCAGACCTCAATAGTATCAAGGAAGCCCTTGGGCATTCCAGTCTTGCCGCTACCGAGGTCTATACCCACAACTCCTTTGAGAAACTGAAGGAAGTTTACAAAACCGCCCATCCAAGGGCCAGGAAATAAAAGACAAATCAAAAACAACAATTAATATGAAAAGGATTCTCATAATTGCAATTCTGGCATTATTCGCTACCGCTTCATTTGCCCAGACCACTCAGAAGCAAGCCCTCAAAAAGGTTTATGACGAAGATATCAATCCGCTTGAGCAGATAGACAAGGCTGTTGCAAAAGCCAAGGCAGAAGGCAAATACGTAATTTGCCAGCTAGGCGGCAACTGGTGCCCGTGATGCCTAAGGTTCGCCGATTTTATCACAAAAGACGCAGATATAAACAAGATGATCGGCGACAATTTTGTTTATATCCACGTGAACTACAATCCGAGAATGGCCAAGAGCAAAGACGAAGCTGTTGTTAAGCAGGCTAATGCCCTTATGAAAAGGCTCGACAATGCTGGCCGCTTCGGATATCCTGTCTTCATAGTGCTAGACAAAGGCGGCAAAGTCCTTCATATACAAGATTCAAGCTTTCTCGAGGAAGGAGAAGGCTACAACAAGGACAAAGTTCTCCGCTTCTTCAAGAACTGGACTCCAAAAGCCGTTGGCAAATAATGAAAGACAACACTCAAGCAGATAAGTATAAAGACCGTGCGCTGGGTTGTATGGTTGGCGGGGCTGTGGGAGACGCCCTAGGCTATGCCATTGAGTTTGACAGCTGGCAGGAAGTTGAGCGCAAGTTCGGTCCTCGTGGAATTACCCGTTATCAACTTGACAGATGGGGTGTTGCCCGTATCTCAGATGATACCCAGATGTCTCTTTTCACCGCCGCCGGCATTCTTCTGGGAATGACCAGAGGTTATATGAGAGGCATTATGGCCCGTATAGATACCTATTGCTACTGGACATATCTGGACTGGCTTCACACGCAGCAGTGGACTGCCAGAAAAGAAGACGAGAGAGTTGATTCCTGGCTGATGGATATCCCCCAGCTCTACTCCTGCCGGGCTCCCGGACATACCTGTCTTTCCGCCCTGATGGCTTTGGAGAAGGACCAGACTCCAGTCAACGACAGCTGCGGCTGCGGCGGAGTGATGCGCACAGCTCCGCTTGCCATTCTTGATTTCCTCCACAGCTATGCTTCCGGAGATATACTTTTTTGCGATATGTGTGCCGCTGAGGCAGCCAGGCTGACTCACAAGCACCCGCTTGGCTTCATTCCTTCCGCTCTTCTCAATCACATTCTGACCAGGATTCTGGGTGGTTATGCGGATGGTGAAAACCGCCAAGACCTCCTTGCTTCCCTGATACAAAAGGCCGCGGAAGAGATTGGTTCAATACAGTCTGCTCCAGACGATAACAAGGCCTACAAAGAACTCTGGCCTAATCATATAGCAACCCAGCAGGACATTATCAAGAAGGCCTTAGACCTTGCCGGAGGAGACACTCCGGACCACACAGCCATTGAGTCCATCGGCGGCGGCTGGACCGGCCACGAAGCTCTTGCCATTGCGGTTTACAGCGCGGTCAAGCATTGCACTTCTTTTGAAGACGCAATCATAAGCAGCGTGAACCACTCCGGAGACAGCGACTCCACAGGTGCCGTCTGCGGCAACATCATAGGCTGTCTTCTTGGCCGCAGCGCAATTCCGGCCCACTTTACTCAGAACCTGGAACTCCTGGACATCATAGAAGAAATTGCCACAGACCTTTACACAGGCTGCATCATCAGTGATCACGATCCTGTAGAGACTCCAGAAAAGCAACGCTGGGAGCAGAAATACTGCCACCACCGCTACCCTCATACTCGCTGAACTTCATTTGTTAATTCAGGCGAATGAGCCTGTAAAAACTTTTCATTTGACAGAACTTGTCAAAGCAGCCTTTTATTTTTGCCGTTGAAAATGGGAAAGAGTTCTTTTTCCTGTCTTTTACACTTCAGAGAACATTAAACAATAAATTACGCGTATGAACATTATTGAAATCGTTGAAAAGACATTTGGCGAGTATTGCGGAGAGTTTTCCAAAATACTTGGAGAAGACACTGAAAATGGTGGTTTTGGTTTTAAGCCGTGGCTTCAGGCCTGGAATGACAAAAAAAGGCGGAGCATACACGAATCCAATCAGGTATATAAATTCATGGAAGCATATAAAGAAACGGCCCCAAATCCTTCCAAAGTGCTTACTTGGATGGAACTTCCGGTTATTGTTAGAGATAGAAAGTTACATCCTTGCACTCATCATATTGACGGTTTTATCGTAGATAACGAACGGAAAATTCTTTTCTTTCTTGAAGCCAAGCGTTTGTCAAGGAAGAGCAACTATGAGAGTTTGAATTGTGATGTTGAGCTTCTATATGACTTTAGACGCGATGAGTATTCAAATTTTAAAGGCAAAATTTGCGATAGTTATAAAGGATTGAACCTGCTTGAATATGACGCCTTTGCAATTTGCCTTGTTGACATATGGAAAGACAAAAGTTCGTGGACAAAAGAAATGGTTGAGAAGTGGGGCCCTTATGATGATTTTTCAAGCAACCCTGGATATTCGTTGAAAAATGGATTGAAGGAAGTTTATCCTGGCTACTTCCAGGGTTATTATCTTATGCCATTTTTTAACAGCAAAAAATATTTTCACGATATATCAGGACGAAAGCTCCGTAAAAGGATAGACGAAACACT
>JAFYZX010000026.1 GCA_017548505.1 Bacteroidales bacterium
ACCAAGCACTCCCTCAATGTTTCCGTATGCATTGGAGTTGTGCTCTGGGAGTTCCTTTGTAATGTCAAAGGGAAAGGGCCATTTCAATAATAGCCTTTATAACAATAAGAACTTCAATATAATACAAAGGTTCTATCCCTCAAAATGTCTATTAGGCATTTTTTTTTAATATCTTTGTGAAAGCAACTTAAAACTGAATATTATGAGAATGGATGGCAGAAGGACCAGCACCAATGTGGACGACCGCAGAGGTATGTCTGGCGGAAAGGCCGTCGGTATGGGAATCGGCGGACTCATTATCATCGGACTTATAACCTGGGCCCTGGGCGGCAACCCGCTCAGCGTTCTGGAGCAGATGGGAGCAGACAGCGGCGGACTGCTCACCGGAGGCGGCACACAGACCGCACAGGACTATCAGCCAACAGCACAGGAAGAGGCTCTTGCAGAATTTTCAAAGCAGATCCTCGCTTCTACGGAAGACGTATGGACAAAGGTCTTCAGAGAGCAGCTTAATGCGGAATACGAACCGCCAAAGATGGTGCTCTTCACATCTTCAGTACAGACCGGATGCGGTGGCGCTACCGCTTCAGTAGGACCTTTCTACTGCTCTGCAGACAAGGCGCTTTACATAGACCTCTCCTTCTTCAGCGAAATGAAACAGAAACTGGGCGCAGACGGAGAGTTCGCTTACGCGTATGTTATCGCCCACGAAGTTGGACACCACGTAGAGAACCTTCTCGGAATCCTTGGACAGGTTCACCAGAAGATGCAGTCCTCAAACCAGACCACTGCCAACCAGTGGAGCGTAAGGCTTGAACTCCAGGCAGACTATCTGGCCGGTGTATGGGGCCACCACGAGAGCAAGATGTTCAACTCCATAGACAATCAGGACATCCGCAACGCAATCAACTGCTCAAAGGTTATCGGAGACGACTATCTTCAGAAGAAGTCCCAGGGCTACACCGTTCCTGACGCCTTCACCCACGGCACCAGCGCCCAGAGGGAAAAATGGCTGATGAATGGCCTGCGTAGCGGCAATATCAGTCAAAAGACCCTCAGCGAAATCTACAACCTCCCTTACAGCCAGCTGTAATCTCAACCCGACATCCAACCGTAAGGGCGGTGGCGGTTAACACTCTGAATATTAAGCGGAAAAATATAAGGTCCTGCGGTGGTTTTGCCGTAGGACCTTATATTTAACGCACTATGATTAAGGCACTTAACCACCACCACTATTCAGCGAACAATGAAATGCGTTTGTTCGCGTTTGGTTTGATATTTGAGAGCAAATTTCAGTAGTTTAAACTTGAATGATTATGAAGAGAATGTTTACTGTTGCAGCATTGCTGCTGGCATTGATGGCAGCCACCGAGTCACACGCGCAGGTGATCGGAAAAGACATCAAAACCAATAATGAGTTTTCCCTGACATACGGAACCCTGTCCAACTCCGAGTGGATTGAGGCCTTCGGAGAGGTTGTAACGGTGATGTTCGGAGGAGATACCAAAACCAGGAACGCCTTTGGTCCTATGTCTGCTGAGTATTTCCGCCGCATCACTCCTGTTGTTGCAGTTGGAGCTATCGGAAGCGTTTCCTCCTTCAGGGAAGATATGATGAAAAGGACAACAACGGCGGCAGGAGAAACCACTTCTGAAAAAATCGGAGACTATACCCGCTCCTACTTCAGCTTTATGCCAGCCGCCAAGTTCAACTGGCTGCGCAAGGAGCACTTTGGAATGTACTCCAAGGTTGCGGCAGGCATAACCTTCGCCAACACCAACATGAAAGATACCGATCCTTCAGTTGCCACGAAAAAGGACAATAACGTAATGTTCAACTTCCAGGCATCTTTGATCGGCATCGAGGCCGGAGGGCAGCTCCGCGGCTTCGCAGAGTTCGGTATGGGGGAGCAGGGAGCTATCCTCCTGGGCATCCGCTACAACTTCTAAAAGTGGTTTAACCAGAATATCGCCTCTTCCAAAGGATTGTCTGTCTCCACATCCGGGACTATAGGATCATCGCAGAAGACCTCATTTGTCCTGGCCACATCACATCCTGTAGTAAGAACCAGTTTTGAGCCATCTGACAGGATAAATGACGAGTTTCCCGAAGCATATCCGGCTGTAGCGCTACCGAAAGACCGGACATTTTTCAATCCTCTGAAACATATAAGGACAGCTTCACCGGAACTTATAGTTCTTTTATTGGTCAGGATAGCGACTGGCATATCTATGTGATCGTACTCTTTCTTCCCCAATACGACTTCCCTGACAGAACGATTGTTATACCATACGGTATGTTTCCGACTTTTGAAGCCTATAAGTTTACCTTTCGGAAGGAATTGATGAACGGCGGCAATCATAGGATACATATTTCCTCCCGTATTGTTTCTGAGGTCTATGACTACTCCCTTAATGGAAGAATTGTCTTTGAGCGTTTTTACAAAATGGTTTTCCAGAACAGATTCAGCATATTCCTTTGCTTTGTCGCGATTACCTCCGAACTTAGGAATCGTGATAATCAGTATATCACCATTGTCGTTCAAACTTACTGAAGGCATCTCCCAGTTAACTTCACTATTATACTTGTTTACAGTATCTGAAGATATTATAAAAGAATGTTTACCTCCGGCAACCTTCAGTGCTTTTTGTATCATATCCTTAGCCTGCTCAACGGACTCCGGCTCTTGCGCAAGAGCCTCTTTCTTTGCTGCTTCCCAATCCGGCCCTTTTGCAAACAATCCATACTTGTCCATAATGTCTATCGCCTTCCGCACATCTACTATATTCTGTGCGAAACAGAAGGACAGAATTGGACAAATAAATATAAGCAACAGTATTATCCTTTTTACAATGAAGTCCTTCACCATCATTTTCGTTCTACAATTGAACTAACATCTGTACAAATATGACATTTTCTTGCCTAATAGACTTTTTATTTGACCACGCAGAAGGAGCTGTTTTTTTAAAGCCACTAACTTAATGCGTATTAAGAATGGTCTTCAAGGTTATTTGAGTGCCTTGGGACCTTTTTTCTTTCTTGGTTTGTAGCCATTGACAAGATCACTGGTTTTGACGCCATCAGGGATTGGTCCGCTCACTGCAGAGTCATTCAAATAGCCAACGCTATCTTCCGGAAAAGAATAACTGAATTCTTGCAAGCAATGTCCGATTAAATCAAAGGAGAGAGAGTGCTCAAGTTTAGCCATTGTTTCAAGCGTCATATTGGCCTTGCCTCCCAGCAAAACAGATATATATTGCTGTGTACACCCTAACTGGAGAGCAAGTTCCTTTTGTGTTATGCCCAAATCTTTCATTCTGCGTCGCACCTTAATGGCAATGGCATAGGAGTATCTCAACCACGGCCAATTGTCTTGAAGGTATTGCGCCTTAGAAACAAAACCTTCTTCGCTTTTATGTTCATTTGCTCTAAGAAAGTCTATAGTATTCATAGTGTGTCACCATCATAGACCACGGCCCAAAGCCGGCCATTGTGCAATACATCTTCAAACCTCATACAAGTTTCCTTTTTGCAAAGATAATCACAAATTTCAATTTGTACAAATTAAAAATTGTTTACCCTAATAGTAACTGTGGCGGATAAATCGCTGAGTATTAATCAAAAAGATATAAGGTCCTGCGGTGATTTTATCGCAGGACCTTATATTTAATGCGCTGTGTTTTAGGCAACTGTCCGCCACCGGCATTTATTCGCCGAGGGAGCAGCCTCCGAATTCTTCCTCAGCGATGAACGGAGGGGTGTTCCCGGTAGCAGGGGTAGAAGCCTTCTGCCTCTGGTCGGTGATAGCGCGCCTTACTCTCTCATACAGGAACTTGTTGTGGGCTCCGTTGAGGGTGGTTGCTGGGGCGGCAGAAGCCTTGAACTTGGCCTGGAGCATCTCCAGCTGGCCGAGGATCATTGAGGAAACATCGGAGTTGCCTTTCTCCTCAGGAGTGTAGATGACCATCATTCCGCCGGTGGAATTGCCGTTGCCGCTTCCAGTGTACATGTCGCAGAGTTTCTGAACATATATCTTCTGCATCAGGCGGCGGTATGCAGCCTCCTGAGGGTCTGCAGGCATCGGGGCAAAGATGATGGCGTTAAGATCGTTGAAGTAGTTCTCGATGGTGTAGGCGTTCTTGCCAAGGGCAACTTCTGCCTTGCAAAGATTATCAAGCACGCGGTTGTCCACCAGCTTGCCGAGGGTTCCGTTGTAGATTCCCTGCATTACGGTGAGCCTGTCCTTCTTGGTCTTCTTGAACACCTCATCCTTGAGCAGCCACTTAGGGGTGGTGAAGAAATGTTTCTTGAGGAAGTTCAGAGCTTCCTGCTGCTTGGCCTTGGTAACGAAGGTGCGGATATCGCCTGGCTCCTCTGCGAGTTTCTCCTCAGACATGATGCCGCCCATATACTTGGCCACATGGTTGACATATCTCTTGTACTGGTTTACAACTTGGTCGTAGATATCGCGGAGATTGTCATAAGGCTCGTTAGGAGTTGCTGTCCAGGTCTCTATGTTGTCCATGATGACCTTGAGGTTGTTCATTCCGATCTCGTTGCTTTCCATGTGGTTGATGCCGAGATCTTCGCTCTGGTAACGAGGGTCGCTTGGATCTGACTCGGTTCCGAACTTGTAGATTCCGGTAGGATCCTTGAGCTTTTCGGTGACGATCTTCTTCAGGTAATCAGCCTCGTCCTTAGGGGTATTGAACTGAGGATAGTACCTGTAGCCCCACTCGATTGCCCACTTGTCGTAAGGGCCGATGCAAGGGAAGAGAAGTTCCTGAGGGATGTTGTCCTTCGCCTCGGCGAGGTAAAGGAAGCGGGCATAGTCCATGATGGAGGATGCGTGGCCGTACTTCTTCAGGAACTCAACGTTCTTGAGATTGTCCACGGTATAGATCGGGCAGTTGCTGCCGGCAAAGTTATGCCTCAGGCCCAGGGTATGGCCAACCTCGTGGGATGACACGAAGCGGATAAGTTCTCCCATAAGTTCTGTAGGAAGCTGCATGTTCCTGGCCATAGGGTCGGATGGAGCGCACTGAACAAAGTACCAGTTGCGGAGGAGGTTCATAACGTTATGATACCAGTTGATGTGGGTCTCGATGATCTCTCCGCTTCTCGGGTCTGATACGTGAGGACCGCTGGCGTTTGCCACGTCAGACGGCTTGTAGACGATGGCGGAATGGGTAGCGTCTTCCAGACTCCAGGTCGGGTCCTCTTCAGGAGTAGGAGCAACCTTTGCCATAATGGCATTCTTGAAGCCTGCCTTTTCGAATGCTGCCTGCCAGTCGTTTACACCTGCTATCAGATATGGAACCCACTCTTTTGGAGTAGTAGGGTCTATGTAAATCACGATAGGTTTCTGAGGCTCCACGAGTTCTCCGTTGATATATTTCTGGAGATCTTCCGGTTTAGGTTCCAGCCTCCAGCGGGCAACAAGGGAAACGCTCTTTACGCCCTGCGGGTTCATGTCGAAGTCTGTGTACCTTACGGTGAAATATCCGACGCGCGGATCAACGATACGTCCCATCATAGGCTCCTTTGGAAGCAGAACCATGGATGCGTTGTACTCATAGGTTGCGCTCTGGCCGTTCTCCTTGCCGTAGGTTATGACGGTCTTGAACTCGGTGTTTATAGGATAGGTCTTTATCTCCTTGACGTACGAACGGTCCTTCATTATGTTCTGAAGGGTGAAGGTACGCTTGATATACTTGTTGTAGTGAAGCAGTGAGTTTTCTGTCAGAAGGAAGTTGGTAACGTCTATCAGATTCTCGCTCTTGTCGTCGTTCCATGCTGCAATGTCGAACGATGCCACGATTGCCGCGGTGTTGGAATTCTCCACGTTCTGGGCCATCCTTCCGGTTGCCCTTTCCCTGAGCAATACCTGATGCAGGAATATCTTGTTGCCAGGGCCCTTGGAGAAGCGGACCATACTCTCTGCAACCTGGTCTCCAGCATAGCCGTTAAAACTGCGGCGGGTACCCTCTGCACTCTTGGAGATACGGGAAACCAACTCGATGTCACGGCCGATGATACTGTCGTTGATGCTGATATACCACTTGTCTTCCTGATTGTAGACGGTGGTAAAGCCTTTCATGATCTTGGCATCTTTCTTGACGAATTTCTCCAAAGACTCAGGACCTTTCTTCTTGGCCGGAGTCTGGCCCTGCGGACCACCCTCTCCGCCCGGCATCTGGCCTGGAGGAGGGAAATTGCCTCTCTGGGCGGCAGCCTCAGGAGCGTTAAGCATAAACACGGCTGCAATGCAGAATGCTGACACGATGGTTGTCAGACGAACTTTTACAGTAGTTTTCATATTAAAATGGTTTGATTTTGTATCTGCGATTATCATTTCTCAAAGATAAGAATCTGTTTCCATTATTTGACAATAAAACTCCAGAAAAGAAAAACCATCGAGGCCTTTTCCCGGAAAGGGAAGCTACTCCGGGGCAATGGTGTCTTCCAACTCCTTGAGTTCCAGATAGATACAAAATAACCGCATCTTTTACGATACGGTTATTTTAGAAGATATTGACTTTCAGGGTTTTGCAGGGCACCATCGCCCCGGCATCCCTATTCTCCCTGGAGCGACATCTGTTCAACCACCCAGTCTACGGCCGGGGCCGCGGGGCCGTCGGGTTCCAGAAGCTTTGCGTTCTTGTATGCATCGAGAGCCTGGGGGAAAAGTTTCTGGCGGCTGTACAGGTTGCCAAGAAGGTACCACGCGTAGGAATTCTTGGGCTCTTTCTTCAGGAGGGCGGAAAGGCTGGAGTGAGCCTCCTCGTTCCTGCCCTCCCGCATCAGAGCCTCGATCTCCACTGCAGTGATAATCCGGCTGAGTATATCCTTCTTGTCCTGCACAGATCGCTGAGCTAAACGATTCCCTGGAAGCCCATGAAGGCAAGAGCCAGAAGTCCTGCGGTTATCAGTGCGATAGGAGTGCCCTTGAGAGACTTTGGAACGTTGCTCAGTTCCAGCTGCTCCCTCATTCCGGCAAACAGTATGATGGCTATTCCGAAACCTATGGCAAGGCTCATGGAATAAACCACGCTCTCTGCAAGGTTCATCATGTGAGGCTCCCCTCCGAAGGAGAACTCCTTGGTTACAACTATCAGGGCTGCACCCAGAACGGCGCAGTTGGTGGTGATCAGCGGCAGGAAGATACCCAGGGCCTGGTAAAGCGTAGGGTTGATCTTCTTGAGGATGATCTCAACCATCTGAACCAGGGCTGCGATCACCAGGATGAAGACGATGGTCTGCATGAAGGTGATGTTGATTTCCCTGCCGAACCAGGTGTTTACAAGCACGTAGTTCTGGATGAGATAGGTAACCAGGGTTGCAAGTCCCATGACCAGAATCAGCGCAAGGCTCATTCCGAAAGCGGTGGAGATCTTCTTGGAAACGCCAAGGAACGGGCAGATTCCAAGGAACTGGCTAAGTACTACGTTGTTAACGAATACAGCCGTTATGATTATAATCAGATATTCCATAACCTAGTCTTATTTTTTGTGAGCCTTAAGCTTGTTGAACAAAACCATGAGATAACCCAGAACGATGAAGGCTCCCGGAGCCAGCACGAATACCAGCATACCGTCTGATGAAGAGAACTTGTGGTCGAAGGCAGAAAGGTTTCCGAGGACTTCCCTTACCAGACCTATGCAGGTCAGGGCGATGGTGAAGCCGATTCCGGTTCCGATTCCGTCCAGAGCACTGTCTATGATTCCGTGCTTGTTGGCAAAGGCCTCAGCCCTGCCGAGCACGATGCAGTTAACCACAATCAGAGGGATGAAGATTCCCAGAGTCTCGTAGAGAGCCGGCGTGAAGGCCTGCATAACCAGCTGCACAACAGTTACGAAGGCGGCTATCACGACGATGTAGCAAGGTATCCTGACCTTGTTCGGGATAACCGGAGCAAGGAGAGAGATAACTATATTTGAACAAAGCAGAACAGCCATTGTGGCCAGTCCCATACCCATACCGTTGATTGCAGACGTGGTGGTTGCAAGCGTAGGGCACATACCCAGAACCAGTACGAAGGTCGGGTTGTTCTTGACAATACCGTCTATCAGATATTTGAACTTGCTCATAACTTACTTTTCTGTAGAAATATTGTTAAACACGTTTGCAGCAATCTGCATTGCATCGCAGAATGCCCTTGAGGATATGGTGGATGCGGTGATGGCATCAATGTCTCCGCCGTCTTTCTTTACAGAGACGTTGAGACTGCCGTCGGTAAGGTTCTTTCCGTTCCACTGGGTGATGAACCCGCTCTTGGAGTCAGTGATCTTGGCACCGAGGCCAGGAGTCTCGGAGTGGGAGATTACGGAGGTGTTGTAAACCGCTCCGTCAGGAGTAAATCCTACCATAATGGTGAAAGGACCGCCGAATCCCTTGGTGGTGGTACTCTCGACAGCATAGCCGACAATCTCTCCGCCCTTCTTTGCAGGATAAACCTTGTTGGTCTTATCCGGGGCGTTGAGATCGGCGATGATATCCAGAGCCTCCTCGTAAGGGTTGTTGTCGAACTGAGGAACAACCTCCTTGATGGCGGCGTTCTTCTTTGCCACCTCAGCGGCGCTTATAGGATCCTTGGTTACAGCGTAAACGACTGCAACAGCGGCGGATGCGCCCAGGCAAACCAGCGTGAGCACAAGCACCATGTTCATAAGTGATGATTTTATGGCCATTACTTTTTCTGCGCCTCCTTCGCAAATCGTTTAGGTTGGAACTTGTTCAGAAGAGGAACGGTGGAGTTCATTATAAGTATCGCGAAGGAAACTCCTTCAGGATATGCACCGAACTCTCTGATAAGAATTGTTATGATACCGATGCCGATTCCGAAGATCACCTGTCCCTTGGTAGTCATCGGGCTGGTCACGTAATCCGTGGCCATGAAGAAGGCTCCAAGCAGCAGACCTCCGCTCAGCAGGTTGAATACAGGATCGGTGAACTTTGCAGGGTTGCCAAGCCAGAGGGCTCCGGCAAACACGAATACGGTAATGAGGATACTCAGCGATATCCAAGGCTTGATAACCCTTCTGCAGAGCAGATAGATAAAGCCGAGAACCAGGGCGATGGCGCTAAGCTCGCCGGCGCTTCCGCCCAGTCTTGCGAACAGGAGCTGGGTGTAAGAAAGACCAGGAGTTGCCATTATTTCCTGCATGGAAACTCCCTTTGCCAGCTGTTCCTTTACGAATCCCAGAGGAGTTGCACCACTGGTTGCGTCCAGGGCTGCGGAAGCAAAGTCTCCGTTGCCGAAAAGATATCCGGTTTCAGGAGCGTGGAAAGCGGTTCCCGTCATGAGGACAGGGAAAGAAACCAGCAGAACCACGCGGGCTACCAGAGCCGGATTGAAAAGATTCTGTCCCAGGCCGCCGAATGTCATCTTGGCGATGCCGATTGCCACAAGGGCGCCGATCACAATCAGCCACCAAGGAGAGCAAACCGGAAGGTTCAGAGCCAGAAGGATTCCCGTAACCACTGCGGAAAGGTCTCCCACGGTGCTTTTGCCCTTGAGCAGAAATTTCTGAATCAGGTACTCGAAAACGACACAGGCAAGTACGCTCACGCATACCAGATGTATCGCGCTCAGACCGAAGAACCAGATTGATACCAGAACGGCAGGAAGGAGTGCGATGATCACATCCCCCATCAGCCTCCTGGTATTATCCTTCCCGTGAACGTGAGGGGAAGGAGAGACAATCAATGTATTCATTTGTTGTACAATTTTAATTCATTAACAATCCGCCTCCCCAATTACTTCTTAGGACGGCTCTTCATAATCTTCATGACGGCAGCCTTGCTCTGGCGGATGGTATCCAGCAGAGGAATGAATGCCGGGCAGGTGAACGAGCAGCATCCGCACTCGATGCAGTCGTAAACGTGATGCTCCTCGAGTTCGTCAAACCGTGAAGCCCTTCCCAGCTTGTTCAGAAGGTACGGCTCCAGACCCATAGGGCAGGCGCTCACGCACTTGCCGCAGCGGATACAGTTGCTCTCAGCCTTTCTCTTTGTCTGTGCTTCTGTAAGGTAAAGAATGGAGGATGTTCCCTTGAGTGTAGGAGCGTCCACATTCACGATGGCCTTACCCATCATAGGTCCGCCGCTGATAAGCTTGGAGGCTTTCTCAGGAACTCCGCCGCTGTATTCCATAATGAAACTCAGAGGAGTTCCTACCCTGTGCAGGAAGTTGCGCTGATGCTCCAGGCAGTCTCCGGTAACGGTCATGATGCCCTCGAACAGAGGCTTGTTCTTCTGGACTGCCTCGTAAACTGCAAAGGCAGTTCCCACATTCTGCACAACAGCACCGGTATCTACAGGAAGTCCCATTGAAGGAACCTTCTTGCCGATAACGGCATCGATGAGCTGCTTCTCACCGCCCTGCGGATATTTCTTCTTGAGAGTTACAATCTCCACTCCCTTGTACTGCGGAGCCAGAGCCTTGAGTTTCTTGATTGCCTCAGGCTTGTTCTCCTCTATTCCTATGTAGCACTTGTCTACTCCGAGGGCTTTCATCAGGATGGTTCCGCCGATGAGCACCTGCTCAGGCATCTCCATCATAACCCTGTAGTCCGAAGTAAGATAAGGCTCGCACTCCGCGCCATTGATAATCACGCAGGTAGGAGTAGCTGTAGGAGGAGGTGAAAGCTTTACGTTTGTCGGGAACGTAGCTCCACCCAGACCGACAACTCCGCAGGCCTTGATGCGGTCTACGATTTCCTTCTTGTCGAGCTTGATTTCACGTACGATGTCCTGGGAACGGTCGATGTCTTCCATCCACTCGTCTCCCTCAACATCTATCACAACGGCCTTGCCCGGTTTCCCTGCAAGGTCCTTAACCATCTCTATTGATTTTACGGTTCCGCTCACCGATGAATGGACCGGAGCGGAAACAAAGCCGGTTGGATTAGCTATGAGCTGGCCGACTTTTACCTTGTCTCCAACAGCCACGCACGGCTCAGCTGGAGCGCCAAGATGCTGGCCCATAGAGATATAAACAGTCTTTGGCAGAGGCAATCTTTCTATTGCCGCATCCTTGCTGATCTTCTTGTCTGCAGGATGAACGCCACCCATTCTGAATGTTCTCATACTCTAATCCTTTTTTTCAACCGGTATTTCTACTTTCTTTTCCTGTGGCTCAGCAGCTGGTTTCGGGGATGCAGGAGCTGCAGGGGCTGCAGGCTTCACAACAGCAGGACGTGGAGGGAAATTGAGCTCGTGGATTGCTCCGGTCGGGCACTCTGCCACGCACTTGCGGCACATGCGGCACTTGGTGTAATCTATGTAAGCCAGGAAGTTCTCCACGGTAATGGCTTCAAAGGCACAAACCTTGGCGCACTTTCCGCAACCGATGCAGGCTGCCAGGCAAGCTTTCCTTGCAACTGCGCCCTTGTCCTGGTTACGGCAGGCAACATAGATTCTTCTGCTCTTAGGTCCCTTGTTGCGGAGTTCAATGATCTGCTTAGGGCAAGCCTTGGTGCAGGCACCGCAGGCAGTACATTTCTCCTCGTCAACTTCCGGGAGTCCCGTCTTAGGGTTAATCTTGATTGCATCGAACTTGCAGACAGCCTCGCAGTCTCCCCTGCCGAGGCATCCGAAGCGGCAGTCCGTATCTCCGCCGTAAAGCGAAGCAATCGTGGCGCAGGTTGCCAGACCGTCATATACGGTGGTCTTCTTTCTCTTGTCGCAGGATCCGGAACATCTTACGACAGCAACCTGCGGATCCTTGGCCTCTATTGTCTGCCCCAGAGCCTCGGCAATCTTCTGCATGACAGGATTGCCTCCAACCGGGCAGTGAATAGAACCAAGTCCTTCTTTTACAGCAGCTTCTGCAAAAGCCCTACAACCTGCCTTGCCGCAACCTCCGCAGTTGGCGCCAGGCAGCAGAGATTCTACGGTGTCGATCCGGGGATCTTCCTCCACCTTGAATTTCTGCGCAACAATGTAGAGCACAATCGCCAGCAGCAATCCCAGGATTGCCAGTGTGGCGATAGTAAAGATAATTGTTGTATTCATTAAGTTAATTGTTAGTAGTCTCGTCTAGCGGGGATAACGTAAAGCGGATCCGGCGCCCGATTTTTCCCCTGAAAAGATACAGCACGAAGAAGTAAACCGCTATAGCTCCCAGGATGGCAAGGCCCGTGGTCAATTCACTCATTCCCAAACCTTGCAAATATAACAAAAAGGTTACTAAAATGATTGCCGGAATTGCATAAACTATCCATACCGCCCTCATACCGGCGGATTCCCTGATGTTAACGCTGACTTTGTCTCCGGTTTTGTAGCGGACAGGACCGGAATCCTTGACTTCTATAACCTTGTCCACCATCTCCGAGGCCGAGCATAGACCCCTGGCGTGGCACGACGAGCAGGCGCTGCGGGAGGTTATGGTGACTTTGTACCCGTCCTCCAGGACAGCGGAGACCACTCCTTCGTGACCTATAATACCTTTCTGCATCCTATTTGATTTTGGAAGTCAGGGGATATTTGTTGCCGGAAACCGATGTCATCCTGCCCTGTACCCTTCCCACCAGAACAGGCGATTCGAAAAATACCGGGAACTTGTTCTCGTCATCGGTGATCCACATATTCATGTCCTCCCTGCCGTCGAACACGTTGCCGGCCACCACCTTGACTGCGAATTTCATTGTCCTGAACGTTCCCAGTCCCTGGACTTTCTTGTTCTCCTTGCCCAGGTATATGAAATACAGATTGTAGATTTCCTTGTCGATGGCGAACTCCAGCGGAACTTTCTTCCCGATCTGGCTCTCGTCGAAGTTAAGCGTCCTGCTCCTGAACAGCAGAGTCAGCATGTCCATCGTGTTGGGAGTTCCCTTGAGCAGGGTGTCGAAAGGCTCCCTGTCGTATTTTTGGGTGCGGGAATCTATCGTATAGTTCTGGTTGAACTTAAGAGTGTTGTTCATACGGTACTTGCCTTCCGCGGCCACGCGGTGGAATCTTACCGGGCGGAGGCTTTTTTCGGTGAACCTGGCCTCAAACCTCTCCCTGACCTTGAAGAACATGTCGAAGAACTTGAAAGTCTTGCCGGTAACCAGAACATTGTACCCTCCGTTGGAATATGTAAGAGTACAGGTGGCGTCGCCCACATCGGTAATGACTCCGCCCCAAGTGTAGTTCAGAACAAAGTTCATTTTCTCTCCATCTTTGAATGGATAGTTGTTGTTTTCCTGGGCAAAAGCCGGGCAGAAAGCAGCAATCAAGAATGCGAGAGCGACAATTCTTTTCATTTTCGTATGATTTTAGTTTACATCGTATTCGTCTTCCGCGGTAATGCCGAAGTCTCCGTAATCCCCGCTGTTGATCCTGGATCCGAAAGACAGGCCGCTTGGAGGGGCCGATGGCTGGGCGTATGTATCGTTGCGGTCCACAAACTTCATCTGGTTTGCAAGGAACTTCAGCTCCACCTCTCCTGTAGGTCCGTTACGGTGCTTGGCAATTATCACCTCCGTAAGGCCCTTCTCCACGTTCATGTCCTCAAGCCCGTAATACTCCGGACGGTGCAGGAAGAGAACGATATCCGCATCCTGCTCGATGGCTCCGGATTCCCTAAGGTGCGTAAGCTGAGGCTTCTTCTGTCCGCCGGAAGTGGATTCTCCCTGACGGTTGAGCTGCGCCAGAGTAATCACCGGAACATCCAGCTCCTTTGCAATGGCCTTCAGGGATCGTGAGATTTCCGCAACTTCCTGCTCGCGGTTTCCCTTGAGCTCCTTGCTTCCCGTCATCAGCTGGAGATAGTCGATGATAAGTATCTTCACTCCGTTTGTCTTCACCAGACGGCGGGCCTTTGCCCTCAGGTCGGCGATAGAAAGAGAAGGAGTGTCGTCGATGTATATCGGAGCCTCTTCCAGAGACTTCAGGCTGTCTTCCAGCTGGGTCCAGTCTGCCTGAGTCATCTTAACGCTTCCCTTTATCTTGTCAGACGGCAGTCCGGATTCCGCTACCATAAGCCTTTCAAGGAGCTGAGTTGGAGCCTGCTCCAGGGAGAAGAACGCCACAGGAATCTTGAAGTCCACCGCCATGTTCCTTGCCATAGTGAGCACAAAGGCGGTCTTGCCCATACCAGGACGTCCGGCTATGATCACCAGGTCTGACGGATGCCATCCGTAGGTAACCTTGTCAAGAGCCATGTATCCGCTCTGTAGGCCAGTCTGTCCTCCCTTGTCCTGCATTTTTTCCAGGCTGTCCAGCTTGGTCTTTATGATCTCCGCGATCGACTGTTCCTTGCGGCTCATGTTTTTCTCGGAGAGCTCGAACAGTTTCTGCTGGGTGGAATTCAAAAGGTCATCCACAGACTCGGACTCGTCATAAGACTTTCTCAGGGATTCGGTCGTAATGGAAATCATCTCCCTCTGGATAAACTTGTCCACCAGAATCTTGGCATAGTAGTTCACATGAACGGCGGCTCCGATGTCCGAGGTAAGGCGGGTAAGATAGTCCAGTCCACCGGCTGCGTCAAAGTCCCCGTTGAACTTCAGGCGGTCAGCCACCGTCATCATATCCACCGGCTGCGAGGCGTTGCTGAGGTTATTTATTGCCTTGAATATCAACTTATTCTCTGGTTTATAGAAGCACTCTTCCTGAAGCACTGTCATAAGCTCCTCCACTATATCCTGATCCAACATCATGGCTCCCAGAACGGAAGCTTCCACTTCCGTAGCCTGCGGAACCTTCATCCCCTGCTGCAGGGCAGATACCTCGAGGTCCACCTCTCCTTTCCTGTTTTTGACTGTCTTTGCCATAATAATCTATTCAACCAGTTTGTCCAACGCCCTTCTAACCGCCTGGATTCCAAGTTCCAGTTCATCATCTGTGATGCAGAGCGGTGGGGCTATCCTAAACGATGTCGGCTGGAAAAGGAACCAGTCCGTAATCACGCCTTCATCGAGTAGTAAATATAGCACTTTTTTCGCCAAATCCTCCCTTCCCAAATCAACCGCTATGAGCAAACCTGCCGCACGTATCTCCTTTACAGCGGGATGGGATTTCAACCCTTCCACAACTTTTCTGCTCTTGCGCTCCACATCTCCCACCCAGTCTTTTTCCAGGAGCAGCTTCAGCGACGCAAGTGCCGCGGCGCAGCATACCGGATGTCCTCCAAATGTGGTTATGTGCCCAAGCGGCGGATCAGTCTGCCAGGCAGCCATCCTTTCCGGTGAGGTAACCATCGCTCCCAGAGGCATTCCGCCGCCAAGAGCCTTGGCCAGTGTCAGGATATCCGGCGTCACTCCGTATTTCTGAAATGCAAACATCTTGCCTATCCTTCCAAAGCCTGTCTGGACCTCGTCAAAAATCAGCAGGGAGCCCGTTTCATCGCATCTTTTTCGCAGAGCCTCAAGAAATCCCGGGGCAGGAATCTGCACTCCGCCTTCCCCCTGAACCGGCTCCACGATTACAGCTGCGGTTTCATCGGTGATAACTGATAGAGAAGAAATATCGTTGAAGGTAAAATGATCCACCATCGGAAGAAGAGGGCGGAAGGCTCCCTTGAATTCCTCGCTGTCCATAAGGCTGAGGTTTCCCTGGGTGCTGCCGTGATAGGCATTGCGGCAGGCGGCTATTCTGCGGCGGCGGGTAAGTCTCTTTGCCAGCTTTACCGCGGCCTCGTTGGCCTCGCTTCCGCTGTTCACATAGTACACGCTCTGGAGACTGGAAGGCAGAATGGAGCACAGAAGGGTGGCGTGCTGCACCTGGGGGCTTTCTATCATCTCCCCATAGACCATCAGGTGGGCATAGCTTTCCATCTGCGCCTTGACGGCGTCTATGACCTCTCTTCTGCCGTGTCCCACGTTGGAGACTGAAACTCCGGATATGAAATCCAGATAACGTTTGGTCTCCGAGTAAAGAAAAACACCCTCTGCCTTCACTATACTCAAACCTAGCGGGGAAGAGGATGTCTGTCCTACGTGCTTGAAGAAGAGGTCCCTCAAAGTGTAGGGTCCTTGCTTCATCGCTGATTATTTTTTCTTTGCGGTTTTCTTTGCAGGCTTTGCTTCTTCTGCCTGAGGATTCTCTTCCTCGGCGAAGCGGGAGCTTACCAGAATCCTTCCGCAGTACTCGCAAACCACGATCTTGCGGCTCTCGTCTATGTCTATCTCCCTCTGAGGCGGAATCTTGTTGAAGCAGCCGCCGCAAGCGCCTCTTACAACGGTTACCACGGCCATCTTGTTGCGGACGTTGGTCCTTACCATGTTGTAGGCTGCAAGCATTCTGCCATCTATCTGGTCCTGGTATCCCTTGCTCTCTTCCTGAAGCTTCTCAACTTCCTTCTCGGTCTCCTTCTCTATGTTTTCCAGTTCCTTGCGCTTTGCCTCAAGGTCTGCCTCGCGGCCCTTTATCTCTTCTCCGATGAGCCCCAGTTCCTCTTTCTTGGTAACGAGGTTCTTGGTTCCGTCGTTAGCCTTCTTCTCGGCCAACTGGCTTTCCAGCTGCTGGAATTCTATCTCCTTGGATATGGACTCGAACTCGCGGTTGTTCCTAACGTTGTTACGCTGCTGCTCGTACTTCTTGATTGCCAGACGGCACTCCTCCATCTCGTTCTTCTTGGCTGCGATGAAATTCTCTATATCCTTGATATCCTTCTGAATAGCAGCCTGCTTTGTCTTAAGGCCAGCCACCTCGTCCTCAAGGTCTCTGACCTCCAGAGGAAGCTCTCCCCTGAGAAGGTAAATTGCATCTATCTTTGAATCTGTCTGCTGGAGTTTGTAAAGAAGATGGAGCTTCTTTTCCATTTCCAACGCGTCTGCGTTCTTTGTCGAAATCTGCAGGGAGGTGAAGGTCTCCCCGCTCAATGCAGGATTTTTCTTTGTTGTTGCCATATTAAAAATAAAATATCGGGCTTTTGTCTGCCTCGCTCAAATGGAGTGCAAATGTAGGAAAATTTTTCTTAACAATGGATTTAAGGAGTTCTATAGCCGGAAGTTCGCTGAAATGATGCCCCAGGTCCACCACCATAAATCCAGCCGGGCAATAGAAGTTGTGATGGGTTACATCTCCTGTCAGAAGCGCCTGCGCTCCCATTGCAAGCGCCTCAGATATAGAGCCTTGCCCGCCTCCGCTACTGACAGCCACCCTACTGATCTTCCCCTTCAGCGGCGAAGAGGTCCGCACATTAGCAACCCCAAACGCCTTTTTCACCTTGGCGATAAGGGCATCGGCCCCAACAGGTGAAATCTTCCCCACTACTCCAAATCCGTCTGACAAAGGTACACAGTCCTTAAGTCCCATCTTTGCTGCCATAATATCGTTGAGACCTCCCTTTGCCCTGTCCAGTGGTGTATGTGATGAGTATACTGTTATTCCAGACCGAATCGCGAGCATTATGGTATCCGACCTCACATCCCCTTCCAGAATGGAAAGGCAAGGCTTGTGCACTATCAGAGGATGATGGGTGATTATCATATCACATCCATTCTCCACTGCTTCCTTTACCACTTCTAAAGAACAATTCAACGCAATCAGCACCTTATGAACCTCCGCATTTGGGTTCCCTACGGTAAAACCGCTGTTGTCCCACTCGGCCTGAGTGGAAAGCGGAGCAAATCTCTCTATTGCCTCAGCGATATCAGAGGCTTTGATTTTCTGTGTTTTCTGCATTTTCCGGATAATCCTCTACATCATCATTTTCAAGGTCTTCAGAAACCGCCAGAAGCTTGGCCTTGATAGAACGAAGTCTCTCTATAACCTCCAGCTTCCTGTCTGTCGGGGACAGATTCTGCTTCATCCTCTGGCGGGCTCCCTCCAGAGTCATTCCGCTTTCCTTCACAAGGTGATGTATCATCTTGAATGTCTCCACGTCTTTCTGCGTGAAGAACCTGTTGCCCTTCTTGTTTCTGACTGGCTTTATGAACTGCGGAAAATTGTCTGACCAGAACCTGACCAGCGATGTGCTTTCTCCAAGGATTTTGGAAACTTCTCCGATTGTGTAATAATACTTGCTGCCTTCCTCCATACCTTGCAAAAATAATCAAGTTGGAAGATTAATCCAAAGACTGACCGGTGTTTTCGGATTTGTGGAGGGCCCAGGTGTATTCTTTAGGCTTCAGCGATGCAAAAAACCAGCAGACAGGATTAACCCTCTTGCCGTCAAAAAGAACCTCGTAGTGAAGATGCGGGGCGATGGTCTTTCCGGTCATTCCAACGCATGCTATTCGGTTTCCTCTGCTTAGGGTGTCTCCCCTCTTGACCGCAATGCTGTCCAGGTGGCAGTAGCGGGTGGTGTAGCCGTTTAGGTGGTCAAGTTCAACAATGTCTCCTTCAGAGCGGTCTCCGCGGATAACGGATGTAACAACACCTTCCGTAGGAGCGATTACTGCAGTGCCTGTTTCCGCGGTGATGTCAACGCCGGAATGCCACTCCAC
This sequence comes from Bacteroidales bacterium, assembly GCA_017548505.1. GTDB lineage: Bacteria > Bacteroidota > Bacteroidia > Bacteroidales > UBA932 > Egerieousia. Next base: position 18,381 of record JAFYZX010000026.1, read on the forward strand.
AACCTTTGTAAGAGGATTAATCTTGCGGCCGATGGAAGCGCCGATGCTTTCCTTCTTGCAGCCTTCAACCGGAATGATTGAAGGAATGTTCTCTGAACTTGAACCGAGATATTTGAGGTTTCCCTTAATGGAATCAATGGAAATTTCCACGCTTTTTGCCATGGCCAGGGCGGTTTTGATGTCTATATCCTGCCCCATATCTTCTTTGTAGAGGTCCTTTGCAGGATCGGTTCCGAAGATAGAACGGTAGATTCCGGCGTCGCGGCTCTGGAGAGCTTTGAGTTCATCGCTGAGGGTGGAGAATCTTGCCTCGATGGAGTCAAGAGCCTTGGTGCGGCTGCGGTTTTCCTTGAGCAGGCGGGCCTCGTCGCCGAAATAAAGGATATTTGCAAGCAGAATGTAATAGATCACTGCCAGGGCAACGCTTCCAAGGAAGTACCATATTATCTTGCTCCGTTTCATTTTGCACCCTCCCTTACTAAACGTTCATATTCTTCCGCACTCATGCCGGAGTCAAAGAAGTTCAGCGGATTTACCTTTCTTCCCATATATTCAACCTCGTAATGCAGGTGCGGGCCGGTGCTCTTTCCGGTGCTTCCCACATAGCCTATCTGGTCTCCGCGCTTTACACGG
>JAFYZX010000027.1 GCA_017548505.1 Bacteroidales bacterium
CAGGACCTTCTTCCTGTAGGCAAATTCGTCTATAAGACCTTCCGTGATGAATATCGTGTAGTCGTCTCCCTGGCCGAAAATGAACGTTGCAAGAATAACGTTCACTATGTTGAACTGCATACCCAGAAGGTTCATTATGCCAAGTATCCAGAACCATCCCATCGCCATCGGAAGGAACGCTATCAGCGTGAGTTCCAGCCTTCCGAAAGAGATCCACAGGAAGACAAAAACTATGAGTCCGCAGGCAAAGCCAATGTAATTGAAGTCGTCAGAAAGGCTTCTTGCAATGGATGAGTTCATTCCTGCAAAGTCAAACGCATAGCCATCCTCTCCCACCGCGGCGTCCAGAATCTCTGCAGCCTTGCCGATATCCTGTGCCTTGACCACATCCACTACCGAGAAACTGCCGCCGGATGCGCTGAAGAAATTGCCTAAAACCGCCTGGCGTAGAGTGTCGAAACTCTCAAAAGGCTTTGCGGAATATTCCCCGGCGATGATTTTCCTGAAAGACGAGAAGGCAGTCTCGCTAAAGCCGTAGCGTGGAGCGCGGCTTTCCAGCAGATTCAGCACCTCCTCTCTATGGGAATCCCAGAAAGCGTTCCAGAGGGCAATTCTTCTTTGCTGCTCGCTCCGGGGAGCAACAAATCCTGTCGCAGAGGAAATGTCATCTATGATACCTGCTCTTTTCAGGCTGTCCAGAACCGGAGCCATGGCCATCCTGCGCTCCAGAGCCTGGTCCCAGCTGCCGCCTTCCGCCACAAGGTAGATGTTTGATGTATCATTTACACCAGCCTGGACACCAAGGCCTTCCAGCAACTGCTTCTGCTTGGGTGTAAGGTAGTTTATACGGCTGATGTCCGTATCGAAAGAGGTCCCGAAGCTGAAGTAGCCGAAGAATACAGTAAGGGCTATGACCACCCACAGCAGCCACCTTTTCCGCTCCGGGGCAAAGGAAGAAACGCCCTTGAATAGAAGCCTCTCCCGGCCTTCCCTTTTTTTGACAAGCTGAGGAAGGAACACCAGCACAAATATGATTGTGCCAATCAGCATAAACGCTGCAAAGAAACCCAGATCCTTTAGTGCAGAAGCGTCCAGCGGCATAAGGGCGGCGAAAGCGCCCACAGTGGTGATGTTGCCTATGAGAAGCGGGGCCACCATTTCCTTGAGTGCCTGCCGCACGGAACCGCCGTGGTCCGTATGGGCCACAAAATGAAGCGGATAGTTAACCGCTATGCCAATGATTATAGAGCCGATTCCAAGGACTATCAGGGAAACGTCATTCCTTAGCGCCGCAATAAAACCCATGGCAAACAGCCATCCGAACAGGATGGAAAGCCCTATCAGCAGAAGGCTCTTCACCCTCCTGAAAGCCATAACCAGAAGTATCAGTATGAGCGTTACCGCTATCGATATGGCCCTTTTGCTGTCGCTTTTGATTCTTCTGGCGTTGTCCACAGAAATTACCGGAGCGCCCGTAAACGCCACCTCCACCCCAGGAGCCTCTTGCATTGTCTTGTGGGCGACATTGTCCAGGTAACCCACAAGACGATTGTTGTTTGCGGATTCCATCGCCCCGTAAGGAGATGACAGCAAGGCAATCGCATACTCTTTTCCCGGGGTGAAGATATAGCCGTCGTCAAACTCGAACGGAAGTGCCAGCTGGCTTTCTTGAAGCCGCCTGATAACCGGAGAAAAAAGGGAGAGAGGATCGCTGCCGATACTGGAGGTGAAAAATCCAGTTGCCGGCATCATTATCATTCCAGCGTCCGCCTCCAGAGCCTCGTCCACGTATGATGGACGGGAGAGGAGATTCTCCATCCTTTCATAGTCCGAATCGCTGAGCATCAACGGGATATTCCTGTAGACAAAGTCCGTTATTCCCGCATACTTGTCAAAGTCTATCTGGGATTCCACGCTTGTGATGTGCCTGCTTCCGTCTCCCTCCAGAACTTTAGCGGAGAAGGTATCAACGGCATCGGTAAGGGCGCTTTCACAGGAAGCGGAATCCTTCAGGCGGAACATCGCGACAACCCTCTGCCCACCCGATATGTCCTGGTATAACGTTATGGCTTTCTGCTGGTTGCCGCCTGCGGGAAGAAAATCCCAGATATTCTCGTTGTACTTCAAAGACAAGGTCATAAGCACAAGAGCGGCCATTACGGCAAGCAGAAGGGCAAGGGAAAGCCCCTTGCGCTTTCTCAGAAAATCATATATATGCAGGAAAAAATCCGCCATTATTCCATATACTTTTCAACGGCCTTTTTCAGGTCTTTGTAGAAGGCAGCCTCCTTGCCGGCCAGATTGCGGAGCATGTTTCCAAGATCGTCGTATGTGCAAGTTTCGGACTTTCTCCTTTTGAACATCCTGGAAGCCCTGACGGCAAATTCCCTCCACGAATCCCCTATTTCCGTGATCCTGGCGGAATAATCGTTCAGCTCAGCGATGCCTGTTCTCTGAGCGGCCTCCTGAAGGAATGCCCCGTAAATGAAACGGAAGCCCGCCCCTCCGGTGCCGATTTCCTCAAGCATCCTTACTACTTGGGCAACGTTCATAAGAGCCTTCTGCGGGCCCATCTTCTTCTCCCAGGTTCGGATTCTTTCGGAAAGGAAAAGCATTCCCCGGACTCCCACATACTTTACTCCCCTGTAGGTGCTTGTCATTATCCTGCAGTTCTTGGCTATAGCCTTCAGGATCAAAGGCTTCAGATCCGGCATTTCCCCGGGCACTGACTTTATCCAGTACATTCTTCCGAACAGGCGGTATGATCCCCCCTTGGCATACCTTACCTTGAGAAGGTCCTGCCGGCTGATTGTAACTTTGCAGGTAGCGTTGGAATCCAGAACGCTGTAGTCTCCGGTAGTTTCGTCCTTCCCTATTACGCAGATATTGTGGCCGTTAAAGTGGAACCGGTATTCTTTGGGAACGTAAGGCAGATAATACATTCCAACCACCAGGGCAACCGGCTTCCTCTCCTTCAGAAGGAGATCGTCCAGACGTTTCATGCCCTTTTCCCTGTTGAAGTACCTTGCGGTTTCCGTCTTTATGCCAAGCAGCTTTGTTATGCGCTTGAAAAGGAAGCCGGGAACCGTCCTGAAGGAAGTAAGCGGCATCCCGCCCACGTCCACAAACGGCACGTGGCTGAAAAACAGTCCGCTGGCAAGGCCGAAAATCATCGGCTCGGAAAGGTCTATCCCGTAAAATCTCAAAAGAGCCGATATGGCTCCGTTCTCGCAATGCGCCGCAGGCCTGTGCTCAAGATTCAGTTCCATATCACTCCGGGATTGTTTTAAGTTCCGCTACGGTAATTCTCAGAGCCTCTGCATATTTTGCCAGAGTGCCTTCGTCAAGTGCCGCAAAGTTTTCCGGACTGAAATGACGGCGGATCTTGCGCTTTGGAATGCCTGTGTAATCTGAAAGAAGCTTCACATCCATAAGATTCCTGGCGGCGTGGTATTCCAAAGGACTGCTCTCTCCCCTTTTCACTTTCTCCGCGATGAGGCTGCACTGCTCTCTGACCTCATCCAAAGCCATGTCCAGGGCATCGTTCTTGGGAGTCCAGCCATCGCTGAGAACAGCCTTGTACTGCCCGTCCTCATCCACGGCGTAATTAACGTCCCGCACCACGGAACCCTTGTAGTATTTCAAATCCTGAGGAACCTCGTCTACTTTCATAACCTGTTAATTTTCAGCAAACGGTAAGCATACAATAGCAGTAGGAGAACCTGGCGCTCTCCGGTATCATAAGAAGTATCTTCTGCCCCTCCCTGAGCTTTCCGCTGTATAGAAGTTCCTCCAGCATGGCAAAGGCTGATGCGGAAGCGATGTTCCCCACACTCGGAAGGTTCACGAACCACTTGCTCTCCGGAATGAAGAAACCCCTGGCGCGAGATTCTTCCAGTATCTTGTCCTTGAAGAACATTGAAGACAGGTGAGGAAGGAACCAGTCCACGTCTTCCGCTGTAAACGAATGCTTTTTCCCTAACTGTATCAGATAATCCACACCGAGCTTCACGATATTCTCTTCCAGCATACGGGTATCCTGCTTGAGGGCAAAGACAGACTTCGAAAGCCATTCCTGCTCAGGAAAATCGGCCCAGCCCTTAAGGCTTCCGTCCTCCTGTTTCTCGGCTCCGGCATACATGCAGGTCTCCTTTGTGTTTGCAAAGGAAGTGATGTCTATCCAGTCTATCCTCAAGGAAAGCCCCTCTGTATTCGGCTTGTTTTCAAGCAGTACGGCAAACGCCCCGTCTGAGAGCATCCATCTCAGGAACTCCTTCTGGAAGGCAAGCAGAGGCTGGTTTTCCAGCTGGGAGAGATATTCGCTCTCCTTCTGGAAATACTCGGACCGCATCCAGGCGCTGAGCCTTTCTGAAGCGGAGACAACGGCATTGCGGGCATCGCCGAGCTTAACGGCCATATAGGCGTATTTGAGGGCGTCAACTCCGGTGCAGCAGCTTCCGGCAAAGGAAACCACTTCCATATTCCTGCTTCCGCCAAGAAGCCCGTGTACCATAACTCCGTGAGACGGAATCAGCTGCTCGGGAGATGCGGTTCCGCAGGAAAGAAGGTCTATATCATCGATTGTCAAATCCTTGTCCAGAAGCCCCTTGACAGCATTTGCCGCCATCTGGGCGTTGGTGTGGGTAGGTTTTCCCTCCTTGTCCAGCGCATAGTACCTGCACTTTATTCCGTTGCGCGACAGGACTATCCTCCTTGCCTTGGAAGGCTTTCCGCCAACCATTCCCAGATAGTTTTCCATCTCGTCACCGGAAACCGGAGAGTTAGGGAAGAACCCGGATGCTTTTGTTATGAATACTTCCATATAATCTTAAACGTTGCAATCAATTTCTCTGTTATGTTTTACTCTGCGAAGAGGATATGTTATCCAGAAAAAGAGCTGTACCAGAGGACTCAGCGCAAACAGCACAAACAGAAGATACCAGTAGAAGAGAGTCAGCCTTCCCTGCCTTTTCCCGTCTGCGAATCCTCCCTTTTTCCTTATGAATCTGGCCCAGAATCCGAAGATCCTGTGGCCTGTCTTTTCTATGGTCAAAACCGATGGCTTGTACCTAATTGCCCCTTCTGCCAGAAGCGCTGTCTGAAGACCGGAGAAATCCCCTTCTTTCCACTTGTTTTCCATCACCTTCCCGAAACGGGATGCTCCCTTGAGGTCTTCCCCGCTGACTCCGGCGGCCGGAAGAAGGCTTGTGGCTTCTTTTTTCCCCTTCATCAGCCAGCGGATTATGGTTACTGCGCTGACCAGGTTGGATGCCCTGTCCTGCAGAACGATATGTCCAACCAGAGTAGCTCCGGCCAGCTTTACATATTCTTTGACCTTGCGGGAAGTCATCAGCCACATGTTGCGGCAGGAGTTCACAAAAACAATGCTTCTGCCTTTAAGATATTCCTTAACCCCTTCATCGCCGAAGAAAGACTGGAGCGGAAGGGAAGGAGACAGGAACCAGGACTGGCCGGAGACTATAACTATATCAGCATCAGCGATGTCTGAAAAATCCAGCGGTTCTATTCCGGATGGCGGAATGCCGAGCCTGCTCTCCGGGAAAACCTGGAAAAACTCTTTCCTGCTCCACGGGAACGGATAATGCTGCTGCGGCACGATTTCCTTAAATACAGCGCTCATGGAGCCGCAGATACTCTCCGCCGCCTTAAGAGCCTGTCCGCTCTGGGAATAATAGAACACCGCCGCCTTCATAATCAGTTTTCCAATGGGGTAAAGACATAGCTTGTGAAAGACCTCGAGAAAGAACAGCCCTCCCCTCCCAAAACAGGAAGGATGCTGTCAAAATCCTTTCTCAGCCTTCTTCTTACATACCATTTGTCCAGTGGCCTCATAACGTTTATTATCCTGGTCTTCCCCTCCTGGCAGGTAAAGTCGAATGCCTTGACTCCGAACTCGTTCATAAGAGTTCCGGTGACAGCACCGTCTTCTCCCTTCTCAACTATGCAGATGCCTGTCAGTTCCCTCTTCCCGATCTTCATCAGCACACTGTATTCAGAGCGGAGAAGGGTGTCGGAAGCGGGAATGGCATCCACACTCTGGCAAAGGTTAATCAACATCAAACAACTTATCGTCAAAAGAGCCATTGGTCTTAACGTTCAACAGTTTAACAATAGTTTCATCCCCTGTTTTCTCCTTCATCCTAACACTGCTGACCATAGTCAGGGATGGATTGAACCATATTTCTATGGCTTCGTAAATCTGCTTTATCTCTTTCTTTTTAGGAATGAGCCTGGCAAAATGGGAGTCTCCTTGCCGGAAAATCTCAACCGTAAAATCCGTAGAATTCTTCAGGCCGCCTCCGGTGATGCTGCCAAGCATAATGTCCGCAACCTGACGGAACATCTTGTTCTGCTTTACATCTATGCTCTGCGATGAAGAAGCGGATTCCATCTTTACCTTTCCCCCGTTCAGGATGAAAATGTACTTGTAGGGAGAATTGTACTGCCAGCGCAGCTTGTCAGGCTTTCGGAAATACATAACCCCGCTGGAACGTATATCGCCCTTGAGCATCTTCATCGTCTTGGTCTGGGTAAATTCGCACTGCATCATATCGGTCGCCGAGGAAGAAGCCTCTATCCTGTCAAGAATCTTTTCCTGCTCCTGAGAGGAAAGCCTCGCCTGGGCCTGAAGGCCAAGCGGAAGCATAATGCAAAGCAATATCGTCAGCAGCCTTTTCATTCCGCCATCGCCATTTTAATTAGTGTAGTTGCTATAGTTTCGTCCCCCACTTTCACGACCACGCCTGCCAAAGTCAGGTTGAGCACCTCCTCCATAATGCAAACGTGGGTGTGAATTGTCTCTCCAAGGCGCGGAAGCCTGTCCAGAGTGCAGTTCCTGATAGCTCCCACAACCCCTATCCTTACCGGACTTCCGGAGACGATGCATCTGCAACCCATCCTGCAGGCGCATGACTGGGCTATATTCTCCAAAAGTCCGGCCATGGAAAGATGGCCTTCCTCCAGGAAGATATTGTCCTCCCGGATTTCAAGAACAGTCTCCGTGTCTTCCTCGCTGCTGTGCAATACCTTATCCACCAGCACTAACGGCGGGCGATGCGGTATGAGTTCGGTAACGGGTATTTCCTGATAGTTCACCATTTTTCCATTTTGATGTAATCAAAACGGAAAAATACGACAATTTTATGGATTTAGCAAGTCAGACTGTCAGATAGGACTTCCAGCGAGGGTCCTGTGAAAGCTGGCCGGGCGTGCCCGTGAACACAACCTCTCCGCCATTGTCTCCGCTGTCCGGACCAAGGTCAATCACCCAGTCGGCAGCCTTGATTACATCCGTATTGTGTTCAACGACTATGATTGTGTTGCCGGCATCCACAAGGGCATTAAAGGCGTCCAAAAGCTTTCTGACATCGTGGAAATGAAGGCCGGTCGTTGGCTCGTCAAAAATGAGCAGTTTGCCCTGCGAGCTGTTTCTCAGCTCGTTGGAAAGGAACTGGGCCAGCATTATCCTCTGGCTCTCTCCGCCGCTGAGGGTACTGCAACTCTGGCCGAGTTTCACATAGCCGAGACCTACCCTCTGGAGAACGCCAAGGCCTTTGGCCACCTTGGCTGCGGCCGGTTCCTTCTGGAGCGAGAAGAATTCCACAGCCTGGTCCACACTCATGTCCAGAATCTGGTCTATGTTCTTTCCGTGGTAACGCACTTCCAGGATATCCTGCTTGAAACGGTGTCCGCCGCACTCCTCGCACACCATCTTTACGTCCGCCATAAACTGCATCGGGACAACTATATAGCCCTCTCCCTGACAGACCGGACACCGGCCTCCGTCTATGTTGAAGGAGAAGAAGGAATTGGTGTAGCCGTTCAGCTTGGCGTACGGCTGGTCCGAGAAAATCTTGCGTATATCGTCGTAGATTTTCAGGTATGTGACAGGATTGGAACGGCCGCTTTTTCCCATAGGGTTCTGATCCACATATTCCACTCCTGAAAGCTTGGAAAGGTCTCCGCTCAGAGCCCTGTAAGCTCCCGGAGCCTGTTGGCTTCCTATCTGGAAATGGCGGCAGAGTGCGGGATAGAGAACATCCCCCACCAGAGAAGACTTTCCGCTACCGGAAACTCCGCTCACAACGGTAAAGGCGTTAAGCGGGAACTCCACCGTTATATCCTTGAGATTGTGCTCCATAGCACCCTCAACCACGATTTTTCTGGACCAGCGGCGAGGCTTGGTTTCGGGATAGACCTGGCGGCGGTTGCAGATATAGTCCAGTGTAAGGGACCCCCGGAAACTTTTTCCCTTGGAGGCTGTTCCCTCAAAGATAACCTCCCCACCGAAACTTCCCGCCAGAGGTCCGATGTCTATCAGATGGTCTGCCGCCTTGATAATGTCGCGGTCATGCTCCACCACTACAATGGTGTTGCCCAGGTCGCGGAGCTTTTTCATCACCTCGATCAGGCGGTGGGTGTCTCTAGGATGAAGCCCGATACTCGGCTCGTCCAATATGTAAAGAGAGCCTACAAGGCTGCTGCCCAGGGAACTGACAAGGTTGATTCTCTGGCTCTCACCTCCGCTTAGGGTGTTTGACCTGCGGTTAAGGGTAAGATAGCCAAGCCCTACATCCTCTATATATTCAAGCCTCTGGGTAATCTCCTTGAGAGCCCTGCCGCCAACCTCTTTCTGGTAAGGCGTCAGCTTAAGATTCCTCAAGAACTCCAGAAGCGAACTCACGTTCATTTCCATAAGCTCTCCGATGCTCTTTCCTCCGATCTTCACCCAGGAAACTTCCTTCTTAAGGCGGGTTCCGCCGCAGGCGCGGCAGACCGACTTCCCGGAATATCTGGAGAGCATATAGCGGAACTGTATCTTGTACTTTTTCGTTTCCACCCAGGAAAAGAAATCGTTGATGCCGGTAAAGTACTGGTTGCCGTTCCAAAGAAGATCCTTCTGTTTCTGAGTCAGTTGCGCGTATGGTCTGTGTATCGGGAAATCAAACCTCCAGGCATTCTCAATGAGTTTGTCCTTATACCAGCTCATCAGTTTTCCCCTCCACGGAGCAACCGCATCCTCATATACGCTCAAGGTAGTGTTCGGAATTACGAGCTTCTCGTCTATTCCCTCAGTGCTTCCGAATCCTCCGCAAACAGGGCAGGCTCCAAGCGGGTTGTTGAAGGAGAACATCTGCTCGTTAGGCTCCTCGAAGACCATTCCGTCCGCCTCGAAGAGATTGGAAAAATCCCTGAAACTCAAATCGTTTCCATTTGAATAGCCAATGGTCAGCCTTCCTTCCCCAAGAGAGAAGGCCGTCTCCACTGAACTTCGGGTTTCGGAAGAATCCTCGCTGCCGTCGTGGAGAAATCTGGATACAACAACAAAAAGACTCTCCGATGCCTTTGCCCAGTCCCTGAGGAAATTGTCAAGCTTTACCATTCCCCCGTCTTCGAGAAGCCTGGTGAAGCCCTGCTGCTTCAGGTCCACAAGGCGCTCGATAAGCATCTTTTCCTCCGTGTCTATTCTGGAAAGGACATAGACGGCAGAGCCTTTTTCTATAGTCTCTATATAGGAAAGCACATCCTCCACGGTTTCCTTCTTGACCTCGCAACCGCTTACAGGAGAATATGTTATGCCTATCTTGGAATAGAGTATTCTGAGATAATCGTAGATTTCAGTGCTGGTGGCAACCGTAGAACGAGGATTGCGCGTATTGGTCCGCTGCTGTATGGCGATTGCCGGAGGAATTCCCTCGATCTTGTCAACGTCCGGCTTGCTCATTCGGCCCAGGAACTGGCGGGCAAAGGAAGAAAGGCTCTCCGCGAACCTTCTCTGCCCCTCCGCATAAAGAGTGTCAAAGGCAAGGGAACTTTTTCCGCTGCCGGAAACGCCGGTAATCACGCACAACTTGCCGCGCGGAATCTTCAACGAGATGTTTTTCAGGTTGTTGACCCGTGCGCCAGTTATCGTGATATACTCCTGGTCTGCCATTGGGGATATGAGGGGATATTATTGGGCTTCCTTCAGCCTCTCCGCATTCTCGGCTATCTGCAGCTGGTCTATGACCTCCTGGATTTCTCCGTCCATAAAGACCGGAAGATTATGGGTGGACCAGTTGATCCTGTGGTCCGTTACCCTGCTCTGCGGATAGTTGTAGGTGCGGATCTTGGCGGAACGGTCTCCTGTGGAAACCATAGTCTTCCTCTTGGAAGAGAGATTGTCCAGATATTTCTGGTACTCCATGTTATAGAGCCTTGTACGAAGCTCATTCATAGCCTTTTCCAGATTCTTGAGCTGATTTCTCTCGTCCTGGCACTGGACAACGATTCCTGTAGGAATGTGTGTCAGACGGATGGCGGAATAAGTTGTATTTACGCCCTGTCCGCCAGGACCGGAAGCGCAGAATATGTCTTTGCGGATATCCTTTTCGTTAATTTCCACATCAAACTCTCCTGCCTCCGGAAGAACCACCACGGAAGCGGCTGAAGTGTGAAGTCTCCCCTGGGTCTCTGTCTGAGGCACACGCTGTACGCGGTGAACTCCGGATTCATATTTGAGAAGTCCGTAAACACCCTCTCCGGAAACAGTGCAGATGATTTCCTTGTAGCCGCCGGCCGTTCCCGGTGTCTGGCTGGTTACCTCCAGCTTCCATCCCTTCCTCTCTATGTACTTGGAATACATGCGGAAAAGGTCTCCGGCAAAAATTGCGGCCTCGTCTCCGCCCGTACCGCCGCGGATTTCCATAATGGCGTTCTTTCCGTCCTCAGGATCAGCCGGAATAAGAAGGAGCTTGATTTCCTCCTCCATCTTTGGAAGAGCCTCTTCCAGAGCGGTCATCTCCTCGCGGGCCATCTCCTTGAGTTCTTCATCTTTCTCGTTGACAATAAGATCCTTGGCGGAATCGTAATCGGAGAGCATCTTCTTGTACTTCTCTCCCGCCTTCACAATCGGCTCAAGTTCCTTGTAGTCCTTGTTCAGCTGGACATATTTCTTCATGTCGGCCATCGACTCAGGGTCTGACAGCTGCTTCTGAATCTCAGCCAGCCTGACCTTGAGACCCTCTACTTTCTCCAGCAATGTATTGTTTTCGCTCATAATCTTTCTGTATTAATCTATACTGCGTATCCAGCACCTTCTCCTCATATAAAGTTCCTTCTTGTAGCTGTCCCAAACCTTTATAGCCGCAATATTGGTGTCTATCTGCGGATTGGAGATGGCACTCTTAAGTTTCTTTTTGTAGTAATTGGTCTCCATCTTTGTGTGGAAGATAGCTGAAAGGCCCTTGGAATGCCACTCCGGAGCGGAGCCAAGCAGCAGCAGGTCAACCTTCTTGTAGCGCCAGAAAGCCAGCAGAATAAACAGCCATCCTATCGGGAAAAGCTTTCCCCTTGCTCTCTTGAAAGCCCTGGAAAGAGACGGGATGCTCACTCCGAAAGCCGCCAGGTTTCCGTCCTTGTCCAGCACCATGCAGGTAAGGCCTTCCTTAAGGTATGAGAAATAGTGGTCGCCCATCTCTTTCTCTTCCTCCTTCGTAAGAGGAATAAAATTGTGCACAGCCTTGAAAGACTCGTTGTAAATCTTGAAGAACTGCGCCAGCAGCTTCTCCTTCAGGGCCTTGTCCTTCTTGACCTGCCTGATTTTCAGCACCTGGAGCCCGTATCTTTCTATCAGGAGCTTGGAAATCCTGCCCAGTTTCTCAGGCAGTCCCTGGAGTGGATCCATCTCGTACTGGATCCAGTCGCACTCCTTCTCGAACCCCATCTTCTGCATATAATCCACGTAGTACGGATGGTTGTACAGGCAGTTGACCTGAGGCTCCTTGTCGAATCCCTCAACCAGCATTCCCTGCCTTCCCAGGGTATTGTATGCCAATGGGCCGTGGATCTCTGTCATCCCCTCTTCTTTTCCCCATTTCTGAACCGCATCTATAAGAGCCTCGGCGATTGAGGGATCTTCCTCAAAGTCAAACCATCCGAACCTTACCCTCTTAAGGCCGTAATAATCGTTGTAGCGCGGGTTGATTATGCCCTGAACCCTTCCCACAACCTTTCCTTTATCGTTGTAAGCCAGGAAAAGTTTCCTCTTGCAGTACAGCAGCGCCGGATCCTCCTTGAGAGAATGCTTCTGGTCCATATCCAGCGTTGGGACATAGTATCTGCACTTGCGATACAGGCGATTCTGGAACTTGTAGAACTGCCTGAACTGTTTCCCCGTTGTAACTTCCTTGATAGTAATCGGCATAATCATGCTAAATTTGCAAAGCCTGCAAATTTAGCAACTATTCCTCAAGCTTCAAAATCGATTTGACGGCAGCCTGGGCGCAGACGCATCCGAAAACGGCCGGCATATAGGAAATAGTGCCCGTACGGCTCTTGTGGTTTCTCTCCTCGAAAGGCACTATAGCCTCCCTGATTGGCAATTCTTCCGAGAACACGGCCTTGAATCCTTTTGAGATACCCACTTTCCTCAGCCGTTTCCTCAGCATATAGGCCAGAGGACAGTTGAAAGACTTGCTTATATCCGCCAGGCGGACCTTTGTGGCATCCCACTTAGCCCCTGCCCCCATCGAGCTGACCAGCGGAATCTTGCGGTCCATGCAGAATTTGATAAGGGCTATCTTAGGCGACATCGTATCAATGGCGTCTATCAGAAAATCCGCCTCCGGAATGAGTGAAGGAATGTTTTCCTCCGTAAGATATTCATCTATAACGGTTATCTGGAGATCCGGATTGATATCCAGAAGTCTCTCTCTGATGACTTCAGTCTTTTTTCTCCCGATGGTGGAATCGAAAGCCGCAATCTGGCGGTTCTTGTTGGTAATGGAATAAAGATCAGAATCGGCGATGATGATATTCCCCACTCCAGCCCTGGCAATCATTTCCGCAGCCATCGCTCCAACTCCGCCAAGACCTATTACAGCAACACGGGAAGAGGACAGGAGAGCCATCCCCTCTTCTCCAGCCTGGAGAATCGTCCTTTCCCTGAAATCTTCCATCAGAGTTTCCCTTTCTTTTCCAGTTCCTTGGCCTTGTCCCAGTACTCGTCCATCTGAGCCAAAGTCATATTTTTGAGGGATTTGCCCTGCTTGATCGTATTCTCTTCCAGATATCCGAAACGGCGGCGGAATTTTGTGCAGGTTTCCTCCAGAGCCGTATCAGGATCAATATCGTAGAGCCTTGCGGCATTGATTACAGAAAAAAGGAAATCGCCGACCTCCTCCTGAGCTTCCTTGCCTCCCTCAACGAGTGCTTCCCTGACTTCAGCAAGCTCTTCCGTGACCTTGTCCCAGACATCCTCCTTCTTCTCCCAGTCGAAGCCCACAGCGCGGGCTTTCTCCTGGATGCGGTATGCCTTGATAACGCTCGGAAGGGATTCGGGAACGCCGCTAAGCACGCTCTTGTTTCCGTCCTTTTCCTTTGTCTTGAGCTGCTCCCAGTTGCCGACAACCTCCTCGGCATTCTTTACCTGAACATTTCCGTAAATATGCGGATGGCGGTATATCAGCTTATCGCACAGCTTATTGCAGACATCGGCAATGTCGAACTCGCCCTTTTCCTTCCCGATCTTGGCGTAAAATACCACGTGGAGAAGAAGGTCTCCCAGTTCCTTGCAGATATTGAACATATCCTTTTTCAGAATAGCGTCTGAAAGCTCGTAGGTTTCTTCTATTGTCTGCGGACGAAGGGTTTCCAGAGTCTGCTTGTGATCCCACGGACATTTCTCGCGGACCGTATCCATAACGTCCAGCAGCCTTTCAAAGGCCGCCAGCTCCCGTTCTCTCTTTGTTTCCATATCGCTGAGAGTTATGTGCTATTTCTTTTTTGTTGGAGGGAACTTGGTGTCTGCAGGATGGGCCAGCCAGATATCGAACCTGATCATGGCATACTCCGGAACACCCTTGCCGGATGTCATGTTTCCGTCTGCACCGTAACCCAGACCGGACATGAAGAATGTTACCCCCTTGTCTGCGTAGGTCATATTCTTTACGGCTCTCACAAAGCCCAGAATCAGGGACTGCTTGCCCTCGGCACCAGTGGACTGGTTGTTGGAAGACGAACTTGAACCGTATGTGGTCATATCCTGATAAGTCTCTCCCATCTTGACATCCAGATAATTGTAATCGTTGCTGGAGTCGTATATGCGGTATTTCTTTGCCGTATCCCTGATATTTGTGTCAAAAACATAACCGTCAAGAAGACGTCCCACATACCATACGCCTACAGATTCTTCCGCCTCCACAGTATCTGCTGCAGGAATTCCTGAAGGATGTGTGAAGTTACGGAAATACCATCCTAAAGCCGTAGAATCTATTTTCGGAGAAAAATGCAGCCTTGAATAGCTTTCAAGTGAATCTTTCTGAAACTTGTCCACATCATCTATAACGATTCCGGCCTTGATTTCATAGATCATATTCATCGTGGATTGCTGTCCTCCCGTTGAATACCCCCCGGCCGAAGCTCTGGAAGCAGTCAGCCACGGCGGTATGATGGCAGTTGCTTTTCCTCCCTGATGAAGTTTTCCCAAAAGCTCCCTCATCCCTTCCGTGCAGGAAGAATTGAGTATGAAAAGAGAAGGGCCGTAATAGATACCGGGATCGTAAGTGCCCAGCATTCTCGCTTTTACGGAATCTGTCGTGCTCTGGCAGGTTCCATCCAGAGAATATGTATTGTAATGGATATATATTCCATCATTGGTAGCCGGAGCAACGGATCCGGAACCGGGATCCAGGTTCAAGATGGTAAGTCCAGATGTAAGTTTCTGGGCAGAAGGGCAATTGGCCTGAATATACGCATCCAGTATCTTCTCCTGAATCTCGCGTTCTGTCAAATCTTTCTCTTTAGCGCATCCTGCAATGGCGGCAAAAGCCAGAGCCAGAAGAGAAAATCTAAGCTTAATGCTCATATTGTCAATATTATCAGTTTCTCGTTATCTTGTCTATATTCATTTCAAACAGCAGCGGTGTCATCTTTGGCAAGGTTGACATAATCTGGTTTCCATAGCCATACCTGGCAGAGAAAATCACGTAGCAATGCTCCCCTTCCCTCACACCTTCCAGACCCTTGTTCAGGCCCTCAATCATCGCGGAATGTCCGTATTTTACTCCGAAAGCCTTGCCATCGGTGACAAAACCCGTCGCTTCCGCAACTTCCGGATCATTGGTGTAGAACAGAGACCCCTTGCCCCTGTTGAATTCATACCCGCTGTAATGGAAATAAAGGGAATCCCCGCTTTGAAGAACCTGAGAGCCCCCCTCTTCCAGAATAACCCTCACCACACCACCGTTGTAAACTACCGTATAGTCAGAGCTCAGCGATGATACATAGCTGTCTATCAGCGCCTCCTGATTGGCGTATGTGTTCTTGCGGTCCTCCTTGTCGCAGCAGACAGCCAGAAGAGCCGCAAAGCACAGTATCAGATATTTTTTGACCATACGTATAAAATCTACATCAAAAGCTATGCCGAGAATCCCCCGAGGAACAGTCTCAGAGACTTCTCGAAATAATCCGCCACTTCCTCTATCGGCTTGTCATAAAGCCTGCCGCCGGCAGCCCTCTCGTGGCCGCCACCGTTGAAGAACAGGCGGCAGAGCCTGTTCACGGAAACGGCTCCTTTGCTCCGCAAAGATACTTTAATATATCCATTCCCCTGCGTAAACAGAGCAGAAATTTCAATATCCCTGATCTTAAGCGGCAGATTCACGAATCCCTCCGAGTCTCCGTCGCGATAATTGTATTTGTCTTTTGTTTCCTGATCCAGAACCAGCACAGCCGCCTTCAAATCAGGATAAACCGTCATCTTATCCTTAAGCATTAGCCCCATCAGCCTCATTCTCTCCTCGGAGAAACTGTTCATTATCTCCATCTGGATCTTTTCCCTGTCTATTCCCGCCTCGGCGATCTGGGAAGCCATCAAGAAAGTGGATGGGAACACGGAATTGCAGAAATTGTTGGTATCCGTCATCATTCCGGTGTAAAGGGAAGCCTTGCATTCCACCGGAATTTCCGTTCCGGTCTTTAGGGAGGCTTCGCAAATGAGCCACCAGGCCAGTTCAGAAGCGGAGGAAACCTCCGTCTCGGAAACGGTAAGATCCGCAAATTTCTCCGGGAACGGGTGATGGTCTATCAAAATCTTCCGGGCAGCGCTTTTCCTTATGATGTCCGCCATCTCCTCCGTTCTGGCCAGATCGTTGAGATCCATACATATTATTGTATCCGCCTCCTCCAGAATGGAAGTTGCCTTGTCCGGATTATCAGAATAAAGGACCACAGAATCAGCCCCGTCCATAAACATCAGGTAGTAAGGTATATGGTTCGGGACAAGAGTGGAAACCTTCACCGGCTCCTTCCCCCCGAAAAGACTGTCCAGCCAGGCTTTCATTCCGGTAAGGCTGCCGATGCAGTCTCCGTCCGGATTGTGATGGCCCACAATCGCTATTTTCTTTGCCGGAAGCAGCATTCCGCAGAATTCTCCGGCTATTTTGGAATCAACTGTCATAATTCTAACGAAACACAAAATTAAAAATATATTGCTTGATGAGAAGATTTTTTTTATTTTTGTCCTTGTTAAACCAATAAGGAAATAAGAAACACAAATATGAAAAAGTTATTTACCATTGTTATTCTCCCTATCATCATCATCCTGTTGGGATACCTGATTGTAAAGGGCGTAATGAAACCTATCAAGTTCAACGAGGAAAGAGCTGCAAGAGAGCAGGTTGCAATTCAGAAACTGAAAGACATCCGCGATCTCCAGGTTGCCTACAAGAACAAGTACGGAAAATTCGCCTCCACTCTGGATTCCCTGGCTGATTTCTACAAGAATGACAAGATGATCATCAACATGCAGATCGGTTCCGTAAACGACTCCGCAATGGTTGCCCATACGGAAGCTGTAAGGAATGCCAACAAGAAGAACAAGCTCACAGACAAGGATCTGTACGAACTCTACAAGAAGGGCGACAAGAACCTTGTGTTCTCCATCAAGAGCGAAATTCCTGTAAAGGACACTCTGCTCAAGAGAGAAGACTTCAACGTTGACCAGTTGGCAGACATTCCGTTCTCAGGTGGAGCCAAGATCGGTCTGAAGAGTATCGTAAAGCAGGTTTCAGGAGTGGATGTTCCTCTGTTTGAGGCAACTATTCCTTTCAACGATCTTCTCAAAGGCATGGATCACCAGCTTCTGGTTAACCTCAACTGCGAGAAAGACAAGATGAACAAGTTCCCTGGCCTGAAGGTTGGAAGCATAGACGCTCCTAACAACAACGCAGGTAACTGGGAATAATGTCCGAATACTCTCCGACACACTTATTCACTCTTGTACCTGAAGGTTTTTCAGACAGGAAAAACCGGGAAACTATCTTCTGCACCTTATTCCCAACGGAAAAAGATGCAGAAGTTCTTTCTGTACCCGTCCCTCAGTATTCTGCGGTTCTGATATACAGCTGGGAGGGCAGAAACCGCTCCATCGCTCCCGAGCCCGGCGTTCTGCCAACAGTCTTCAAGCATCTGAAAGACCTTTCCTCCCTAAAGGACCACAACAAGCTCATCGTTGATTTTGACATAGACCGCAAGCAGACCTGCATCCTTCTGGCGGAAGGAGAAAGGCTGATCGCAGCAAACAGCTACCGCACTGTAGATTTTCCTACAGCCGTTTACTATGTGCTGGAGCTTCTCAGCAAGAGCCAGATAAACCCCCAGCAGACAACAGTAAACCTCATAGGCAAGGCAGACGACTCCCAGCTGAAGATGCTCAAATCATACGTCAGGGACATAAAGCTCTGCCTCTAGACACATGAGAATAATCGGAGGAAAACTCAAGGGAAAGACCATCAACCCGCCGGTAGGCTACCCTGCCCGGCCAACTACGGATTTTGCCAAGGAGGGTCTTTTCAACATCCTGGAAAACGAGTACGAACTGGAAGGTTTCAGCCTCCTGGATCTTTTCGGCGGCACAGGCAGCATCAGCGCTGAGTTTATCTCCAGAGGCGGGAAGGAAGCCATCTGCGTGGAAATGAACCGCAAAAACGCCTCTTTCATAAGCAAGATGCACAAAAGCCTGGGCCTGAAGGAAATCCGCACCGTCCACAGCAATGTCTTCGATTTCCTGGACATCTGCAACCGCCAGTTCGATTTCATCTTCGCTGATCCTCCATACAAGCTGGAGGGCATAGACACCCTTCCGGACAAGATTTTCAACCGCGAGAACCCTATACTCAGCGGCCAGGGATATTTCATCCTGGAGCACGGGGCAGACTATGATTTTTCCGCCCATCCGCATTTCAAAAAGGAGCGGCATTACGGGAACGTGCATTTTTCATTTTTTTCTTAAAACCGTTTGCACATTCCAAAAAGATATCTATATTTGCACTCCCAAAACGGAATGGTGCGTTAGTTCAGTTTGGTTAGAATGCCTGCCTGTCACGCAGGAGGTCACGAGTTCGAGCCTCGTACGCACCGCAAAAAACGGATGGTCAACCGGCCATCCGTTTTTTGTTATTGCAATCTAATTCTCAGCGCATTGCCATTGCCTTGCAAATTGCCTGTGGCCGCCCATGGCCTCATGAATGGGTGGACTGCCATAAGGCAGGACGGGACGAGCGAAGCGAGGGCAATGCAAGGCAATGGCAATGCAGAGGCGGCTATCGCCTGAGGCGGTAAGGTTTAGAATGCTTGGACTTCTTTATCACAGGTCCCATGCACTTTCTTTTTCCGCCGGCGGACTTGGTAGAAGGGGCACCGGAGGCGTATGTATTGGTTCTGTCTGTATCCCTGGACATGAAGTCTTCCAGAGTTGGAGTCTCTCCGGCAGTCAATTTAATTCTTGTGTAAATCTTCCAGCGGCTTATGGTGTTGAAATGAGGAATGTTATCCACCATGCAGCTGGTATATTCGGAACGGTAGATTCCCTTTCCGTAATATGCACTGCCCGAATAGAGTTTAATGCTCGCGCCGCTGTAATCGCTCCTGGCTGCAAAGGTATTCCAGTTTACACCCTCTACCTTAGGAGTAAGGGTCAGGTTGCAGTGCTCGGAATCAGAATACCAGTTGTTAGCTGAAGAATTCCACTGAGGCAGATAAGAATTACATAAAGCCCCCATTGCCTGCCACTCCCTAAAGCTTTCTTGATCGTCTCTAGGATACTTCTGTGTATCATAATAAACGTATTCGTCGTCAAGAAGCCCGAATCCATGCCCGCCGAACTCGTGCCTGAGAGTAAATGCAAATCCGTCGTATGCGCTGTATGAAGGCTGGCGGGCCGGAGTCTGTGCAATGGAAACTATATTCATTCCTCCATTGGCCTCGAACCATATATTGGTACCGGCGTATGCGTATGCGTTTATTATGATGCTTACAGGACACCAGGAAAGATTATTCCATGTTTGATTTTCTGTACTTCCCTTGATACCAGGGCACTTGGCCGCATATTCCTCAACAATGTCCGCGTCACAGTCTATTCCTGTGGAATTTCCTCCCTCCCAGGTGCACTTGAACTTGGTATCCACCTTTGTCTTCGGTTTATCATAGCTGTCTCCGATACTCATTCCGGCCTCGTTGGAATAAGCCGCAACTACATAAACCGTAAAATAACTTGTATAGGATTTGAACGGTTCATATTCGAACAAAGCCTTGATTCCATCCTTGATTTCCTTCTCAAACTGTCCTCCGTAAGTAAACAGGTCTTGAGTGTAACCGTCTCCCGTGTAAATCAGTTTTATCGGCCTTGGAGTAGAACCAAGGGTTACCTCTGTAACGGAACCGTCCTGGTTTACGTTATACTGCTTAACCTCCCCATCGGCCCATTTGTTCTTGCCGCTCCCGGTAGTGAATGTAACAACATCGCTTTCCGTCTTTCCGCCTTCCAGACCGTCATCAGCCACAACCTTATAATAGTATTTGGTATTCTTGTCCATTTCTGTTGTATTGGACAAAGAGGTGCTTTTGGTGCTCCCGACTGTGGTCCAGCTGCTGTTGTCTTTGGAGATCATTACCTTATATGTAATCTCGTCTCCATTGGGATCCGTAGAGGCAGTCCAGGAAAAAGTGGTTAAAGTTGCCACATTGCTTCCGCTTGGCTGCAGGTTAGTCGGCTTGGTTGGAGGAAGATTAGGGGCCGCCTCCTTGGTAAGCGTATAATAAACGGACTTTTTGCCGCATTTTACCGTCAGGAAAGTCTGGGCCTTGGTCTTGCCCGAATACGCTCCGGTGGTAACGGTAACCGTAGCGTCCTTGCTCCCGGATGCCGGAGAAACACTTGTAAGCCAGTCCGGTTTTGGGGAAGGAAGAGTTATACTCCAATCTCCGTTGCAAACCACCTGGAATGTGATGGTCTTTCCTGCCTCGTAAGAAACGCTCCCGGAAGTTGGAGACAAAGCCAAATCGGCCTCTGCGGCAGTCAAGGCAACGGTTGCGGCTTTGGTTTTACCCTGAATCTTGAGGAATCCGGAAATCGGAGAGGAACCCGCCGTAACGGTAACTATCCCGTTTTTGCTTCCCGTTGTCGGGCTGGCGGTAAATCCGGAAGGAGCGCTAACCGTCCATGCCACGTTGGAAGTGATATTAATTGTCCCCGATGAATTAGGAAGCAGAGACAGCGTGGTCGGATTCACGCTAAGTGTTTCAGCTTCCGGCTTGTCTCCCTTTCCCTTGCAGGAGACAGCAATCAACGCGGCAAGAACAATTGCCGCAAATCCTACTTTTCTCATAACAAGCTACAAATATAGCAGAAAAACCTATTCAATCCTGACACCCTGATCGCTGAGCATCTTCAGGCCAATCTCCTTAAGCTTGAATTTCTGAATCTTGCCGCTGCCGGTAAGAGGATACTCGTCCACAAAGAGAACGTATTTAGGTATCTTGAATCTTGAAATCTTTCCCATACAGTAATCACGCACTATTTCAGGTGTCAGGCCGGCTCCCTCTTTCTGGATTATATACGCCGCCACAACCTCACCGTACTTCTTGGAAGGCAATCCTGCAACCTGAACATCCTGGACTCCGGGAAGATGATACAGGAACTCCTCTATCTCCCTCGGGTAGATATTCTCCCCTCCTCTAATTATCATATCCTTGATTCTGCCTGTTACCCTGAAGTTTCCGTTCTCGTCAAGATAGCCCAAGTCTCCGGAATGGAGCCACCCGTCCTTGTCGATAGTCTCGGCCGTGGCTTCCGGATTATTGTAATAGCCGGCCATATTGTTGTAGCCGCGGTTGCAGAATTCCCCAATCTCTCCCACATCGCAGAAGCGTCCGGTTCCCGGCTCTATAATCTTGACTTCCGTATGCTCAAATTCGTAACCCACAGTAGTGCAGCGCTCCTCGAAGGTCTGCTCATATCTGGTATGTGTCATTCCGGGCGAAGCCTCCGTCAGGCCATAAACACTGGTAACCCTCATATACATCTTGTCCTCCACCTCACGCATAAGCTCGATCGGACAGAGGGCACCGGCCATGATTCCCACTCTGAGACTCCTGAGATTGAACATCTTGAACATAGGGTGAGTGAGCATCGCGATATACATTGTAGGCACTCCATAGACAGATGTGCACTTCTCGCGGTGAATGGAAGCCAGCACCACCAGAGGATCGAATCTCTCCACCATTATCTGGGTGCATCCGTGAGTAATGACATTCATCGTGGCCAGCACTATTCCAAAGCAATGGAACAGCGGAACGCAGCAGCAGAGCCTGTCGGATGAAGAGAAAAGCATGTGCTCGCCGGTCAGAAAACCGTTGTTGGTAATGTTGCGGTGCGTAAGCATCACTCCTTTAGGGAAACCTGTCGTCCCCGATGTGTACTGCATATTGACCACATCGTTGCTCTTCACCTGACCTTTCAGCCTGTCGAGTTCAGTGTCCTCCGTGTTTTCGCCGAGAATAAGAAGTTCCTGAGTGTTGTACATCCCGCGGTACTTCTCCTGGCCGATGAAAACCACGTTCTTCAGATATGGGAAACGCCTGCTCTCCAGTTTGCCTCTCTCGCATTCCCTGAGTTCAGGCAGCATCTTGTAGGTCATTCCGAGAAAATCCGTATCCCTGTCGCGGTCTATGATGCACAGAGTATGAAGGTCTGCGTCTTTGCAAAGATACTCCAGCTCGTTCTGCTGATAATTCGTGTTAACGGTAACGCACACCGCTCCAATCTTGGCGCAGGCATACATAACTGTCAGCCAGTCAGGGACATTTGTCGCCCAAATGCCAACGTGTGTTCCACGAGTCACTCCTATTCCGATAAATCCTTTCGCCAAAGTGTCCACACGATGATTCAGCTGGGAGTAAGTGAACCTCAGGTCACGGTCTGAATAGACCAGAGCCTCTCTGTCCGGACATTCGCAGGCCCATTTTTCAAGCCACTGGCCGATTGTCCTGTCAGAAAGCGGAAGTTCACGGCTTTTTCTTCTTAGCCTTTTCTGGATGTCGGCCAGAATATCCGAAACCCTTCTGGAAGCGGAACTGCGGAACTTCTTTTTAGAATCTGCCATAGATAATCCAAGGGTATTAAGCAGGGAAATATGTTACCGCAAGTATCCTGCAGGGTTTCTTCTTGAGAGCCGAAGCAAGATGATGAGGAACTATCGAATCGTAATAAATGCTCTGCCCAGGCTTGAGGACATAAACCTGCTTTCCGTATCCGACTTCAAGCTTGCCGTCGAGCACAAGCAGGAACTCCTCCCCTTCGTGGGATGCATAGTATTTCTTTCCCCCGGCCGGGTCCAGCACAACTACAGTAGCATCCATCTGCCTGTTTTTCTTCTGCGATGAAAGGGAAAAGAAGTGCATGTGATCCCTTCCGGCGCTACGGCCTCGGATGCCGTTTACCCTTCTCCTCGACTTGAGAGATGAAACAACCGGAGAAAGATCTTCCTCCCCGTCCAGGAAAGTTCCTGTTCTGATTCCTAATACTTTTGAAATTTTAGACACATTACCAAGATTCGGTGTATCATCATCATTTTCAATTTCTTTCAGATAAGATTTGCTTAATCCTGTTTCTTTCTTGATATCTTCAACCGTCATTCTCTTGGCTTCACGGACCGATTTTATCCGGTTACCAATTTTAGTATCGACCCTGTTCATTATACTTTTCTTATAAAAACGAAGCAATTTTAGTAAAAATTTTCCTAACCACAGACAAAAAGCGTACCTAAAGCAAGTATAGCAAAGGAACTCCCGGATAACAAATTGCAAGCTTTGGAACTAATTCAAAAATATTATATCTTAGATGTTGCTTTAGAAGGCACACCAAATCAATAAAAAGTAACCTATGGATTTCAGACTGAAAGTTTTTATTACGGCAGCCGAGTTTCTGAACTTTAGCCGCACTGCCGAGACCCTGGGCATCTCCCAGCCGGCCGTCAGCAAGCACATCCAGACTCTCGAAGACGAATACAAGGTAGAACTGTTTTCCCGTCAGGGCAACAGATACCACCTGACCTACAGCGGAGAAATCCTGCTGGAGAAGGCAAAGAAGATACTTGACCTTTACAAGGAAATGGCCCAGGAAGCCTCCCTGCTTTCCACCGTTACGGAAGGAAGCTTCACAATCGGAATCCCTCGAGCCCTGTACTTTGGAATGTTCCCCGATTTTGCCGCCGACTGGTGCCGCCTCTCCCCCAAGAGCAGTATCAGCCACAAGATTCTGGATCTTAAACAAATCGAAAGGTCTGTCAACAATGGCGAAGCAAGTGTCGGCATCAAGGCGGGCGGAAAGGAAGAGGATCTGGACTATTTCTTCACAGACACTCTGCTTGCGGTTTCCCCATCTGAAATCAAAGAAAACCAGTATATAGACATCGCGGAGACAAGGCTTCTCCTATATGAAGGAGACCCTGAAACTTCAGCGGAAATCTCAGCGATGCTTTCGGAGGCAGGAATCAACCCTTCCACCCTCAATATTGCGGCCACAATGAAAGACCCGTCCTCAGCGATTAAATTCCTCGTGGAATATGGACGTGGCACTTCCTCCACAGCCCCGCCTCTAGTCTCCTTCCTCTGGAAGAGCCAGGTTTACAGATTGTTAAATAAAGGTATCCTGAAGCCAGTCTCCATCACTGAACTGGAAGATATTGCAAAAATCAAACGGCGATACTCAGTGTGCAGGAATCAGGAGAACAGCATTCCTACATTCACATCTTTTGCCCGCGGCTGGGCTCACTCTTCCAGTCTGTAAACCATCTTGTTGTAGAGCTTGTACCTCTGCCCGGTTTCCGGGCAGACGGCTATCATGTCTCCGCCTTTCTCCTTCTTGAAAAGCAGCCGGCAGCCCCTTTCGCTCATCCAGCCGATCTGGCGTGCAGGATTCCCTACAACCAGAGCGTATGGAAGCACGTCTTTAGTGATAACAGCCCCGGCTCCAATGAAAGCATACTCACCTATGTTATGTCCACAAACAATTGTTGCATTTGCCCCTATCGTAGCGCCCTTACCCACCATCGTCCTGCGGTAGCTATCCTTGCGGCTAACAGCGCTTCTCGGATTTACCACATTGGTGAACACGCAGCTCGGGCCCAGAAAAACATCATCCGCGCAAATGACTCCCGTATAGACAGATACGTTGTTCTGAACCTTGCAGTTTTTCCCAAGGGTAACACCGGGTGAAATAACCACATTCTGTCCTATATTGCACTTTTCTCCCAAAACGGCACCTTCCATAATGTGGGAAAAATGCCAGATCTTGCAGCCTTCACCAATTGTGCATCCTTCATCTATCACCGCCGTCGGGTGAGCAAAATACTTTTCTTCCATACAACAAATATAAACAATCCTTTGCTTCTGGTAGTGTTTCAAAAAGTGTGTCTGGGAATCTGTTCCCTTAAAGACACTCAAATTTAGTTTTATTTTTCAAGCATAACAAAACACCTTTTTGTTCCCAACAGGAAACAACGTGGTATCTGTCTGTATTCCAGGCAGCATACGGTTGTATGATGTCTTATCCATAGCAGTCCTTCCCATAAGCACTATCACAGGCCATGACCATAGGTGTGACCGAGGCGGTAGCCGTTACCCTTGTTTCCGTCCTGTTTTTCACTGAGATAGGTGCTGCGCTCTGCGAGCATAAGGCTCTCCAGCATTATCTCCATAAGATCGTGCAAGCCATTTTCTCGCTCTGCATGCTTGCACATTAACTCAGAAAGTTGTTCCTTTGTAAAAGTCATAAGTCTGTAGCTTTAAAGTAAATATTTGTGGTTATTTATTTGTCCTTAAAGATACAGACTTTCTTTTTTTCTGACTTTCTATTCAGACGGACACACTTTTTGGGATACTATCCTTATAGCTGTTTACATTCTTGGCGTTACTCTGGGACTGAGATTGAATATGAGGGACGAATGTGCCCTGATATGGCCGCTCGTAGTTGTGGCTCTGATAGCAGTTGCGGCTTATGACATTCTGGATAGTGCTGTCAAATTCCTGAAAAAGAAAACATAACCATCAAGCATTTTTATCGCTTAGGAAGGATTATTTCGATTAACATTTTGTTAATTACATTTTGTTAATTATATTTGCGGAAAATAAATGGCTATGTTCGATAATCCTTTTATACTGGAGCCATATCGGTCAAAAGAGTTGTTCTGCGATAGGGAGGCTGAAACTCAGTCTATTATTCAATATCTGACTAATGGGAGGAATATAACTCTCATTTCTCCAAGGAGGCTGGGCAAGACAGGGCTTATACTCCGAATTTTCGATGAAATTAAGTCAAAAGGTTTACCTTTTGAGACAGTTTATGCGGATATTAGCGACACAAATTCATTAACAGAGTTTATAACTGTCCTGTCAAACGCCATTGTCTGCAAACTTGGGAAAAAGAGTAAAATAAAGTCATTTTTCAAGTTCTTGCAGAGTGTGCGGCCTCTGCTTGGCTTTGATCCGTTATCAGGGTCTCCGCAGGTGTCAATCGCATTTGCTTCTGAAAGTCAGAAACAAAATACTCTTGCGGAATTGCTGAACTACCTTGAAAATTATCCAAGTAGGGTTGTGGTGGCCATCGATGAGTTTCAGCAGATAAGGGAATATGAAGGAGTCAATATGGAAGCACTTCTGAGGAAACACATCCAGCACCTTCATAATGTGCGGTTTATATATTGCGGGAGCAAGAAGCATACGATGACGGATATGTTTACCAATTCAAAGAAGCCGTTCTATGAAAGTACAACATTCTCGTTCCTTTCAAAGCTGCCGGTTCCGGTTTATTCAGAATTTATAAAGAAATTGTTCCTTTCCGGAGGAAAAATAATCGGCGATGAATTAGTAAATTTCATTATTGAGTGGACAAGGGACCACACCTATTACACACAGAGGCTGTGCAATGAGGTTTTTTCCAAGTCTGGCAAGAACATAAAAAAGGAAGATGTCCTCAATGCCATCAGCACTATCCTTGAACAGGAGAAGGAACGATTCCAGGAAATCAGGAGGCTCTTGACTACATCCCAATGGAAAATGCTGAAAGCCATTGCAACTGAAGGAAGTATCAGTCAAATCACTTCTTCAGAGTTCTTGAAGAAATATGATATTACTTCCGGAGCAACCGCACTAAGAAATATAAATGCTCTATTGGACAAGGAACTTGTTTTGGCAGAAACTACCGAAACAGCTACCTCATATTCCGTATATAATGTATTTTTGTCGAGATATCTGGAAGGATTATGAAAAAGCTATACACATCCATCATAATACTATGCTGCCTATTGACTTTCTCCGTAGCAGGTTGCACAGGCAAGAAGTCCAGTTCATCCGGCAACAAGGCAAAGGCACAGACAGAGATCAGCGGAAGATCCGAGAAGTCAGAGTCCAAGAAGGAAAAAGAAGAGAAGCAGCTGGAAAAAGACCGGAAGAAGCTCTACGATATGCGAAGCGAGTACATGGAACTGACCCGCAAGGTTATGAACACTCCGGATCCTATTGAAAGAAGCAGAATCTCAGACAAGATGGACCGCCTCAACCGCCAGATCGGAGACCTGGAAGTTGAAATACTCCAGAAATACGGTAAACCTTATTGATAACTAAAAACCAACGATATGGCACTCATTACATGTAAGGAATGCGAAAAGCAGGTTTCCGACCAGGCAGCAAGCTGCCCTCATTGCGGAGCACCTGTCAAGGCTGCAACTCCTGCCCCCCAACAGCAGCAGACGAATTACCAGCAGCAGGCTGCAGCCCAGCAGAAGTCACAGCAGAAAAGCATGATGAAAACAATGCTCTTCAGCACTCTGATCAGCGCAGCTGTTTCATTCGTATCAAGACTCTTCTACCGCAGGTGGTAAAGGCCTGAAATATTTTCGCCCCAAAGGAGTATATATAGAAAAATCACCTTATGATTGTACTTATACTCCTTTTTGCAGTTTATATACCCGGCGTCATTCTGGGCCTGAAATTGAACATGCGTGAAGAATGCGCCCTGATATGGCCACTTTTTGTAGTGGGCCTGATAGTTGTGGTGGCATACGACATGGTGGACCAGGCCATCAAGTTCCTGAAAGGGAAATCATAGCGCTTTATTTCAGGAGTTTGTATTCGGTGACGTTTTTCAGGCCAGGATAGCCGAAGTAGCTGTCGGAGACAACCCCGTGAATCACAATGGGTTTCTTAAGATGCTCCGGATGATCCACCAGATTGAGGTTCTTTCTGATTTCCCCATTCGGAAGCTCTACCCCTATTGTCTTTTCCCTTAGGGCCTGCCAGTCCTGAGCACCGATTACGATATTGGTCTTTGAGGTGAATGGCTTTTCCTTTTTGAATGTGGTGGAGGAAACATCTCCGCCTACAATGTAGCCGAAAAGGTTTATAGTGTCTCCGATATGGGTCTGAGCGTACCAGACGGAATTGCAGCCATACGGGGCGATGCCTCCAAGGTTGAAATACTCGTCTTTGCGGACTCTGGAAGTGTCTGCCTTAAAGGAGAATCCGTTGTAGGCCACCTTGGTTAGATCATAGTCCAGAGCGATGGTCACAAGTTCCGCAGCCTTCAGCTTTCGCTTGAATAAAAGCGTGTCCGCATATCCGGGCTTGTCCGGCGGGGTGTAAGTAGAATGCCCGTCCTTGTTCTTGTAGATAACCGAGATGTCTCCCGGATAAAAATACAGGTAATGCCTTGTTCCATAGCCGTACTTGGCTACAACATTATCCCTTTTGAGATAGATGCCAGTACCCTTGAACCAGCTCATGAAGCCCTGGGTAAAGCTGAAGCGTATGCCTCCAGTCAGTTGGCGGGAAACGATTTCCACGCACAAGGTGCTGTCTTTCTTGGCTTTGACGCTTTGTTCCTGGCCGAATAGCGGATAAATGTCCGGCTCCGTAAACTCTCTCGAAGTCACCTTGATCTTGTACGTTCCGGCTTTGACATAGAACACTTCCGGACGGCCCACATAAGAGCTGTCATAAACCACTGTTCCTCCCGCGGTTAAAATGGCAAGACGGTAGTTGTTGGAGTCCAGAGGATTGGGGTTGATTACGGAAGATGAATTGGCATCGCTGAGCCCCATACTCGAACTCATGGTTTCCTCCGTAATCACAAGACAACTGTCGTAAGATGCCTTGTTCAGAAAAAAAGACAAGCCCGCCATTCCCTTGGTGAAATCTGTCTGCTTTTCTTCCTTTTCATTCTGGGATGTGTCGAGCGACTTAATGCACGAGGCAAGGCTGAGCGCCAGGATTGCAATTGCGAGAATCCAGATGAAAGCCCGCTGAAGCTCAGGCAAGCATCCGGGATTCCTGCTCTCTGAATTTTGTGTTTTTCCCTTCATATCTTATACACTTTAAAGTTAGACAAGTGCAAGATAATGCGGGAGTTGGTGGATTTGCAAACCAAACGGTAAAATTGACTATGTCCGCCCCCTGAAAAACAAAGAGGATGGCTTTTGAACCATCCTCTTCTGCAAGGCCGAAGCCTTGACTTAACCTAAACTTAAACTATGAAAAACGGTACAACTTGTAACAAATACCGTTCCACTTGCAAAAAATCGGGAATTTATTTCACGATTCTCATCTTTGCGAACTTCAGAAGCAGGGTTTTACGGCCGTGATCGTCGAAATCCACAATGGCCTTGAGGTCTCCTGCATTACCGCTGAGGGTGATGATCTTGCCCATTCCGAACCTCTCGTGCTCCACTCTCATTCCTTCTCTCATTCTTGTAGGCGCATCAGCGACAAAGTTCTCATTCTTAGGCCGCAGCGATGTGGATGGAGTGAATTGCGGGCGCTGCGGAGCCGGAGAAGGAGAGGTAGAGGATGACCTGGTTGGTGTATATGGATTAGGGATGGTGCGGCGTTCCGTACGCGGGAAGCCTGTCCAGCCGATGCCGCCAAAACCGGCAGTAGTATGGGTTGGAGTATCTTCGTCCAGAGGATTGAGGATGTACTGGCTGTCTATCTCGCGTATAAAGCGGCTTGGAAGATTGTTCTCGTAGTTTCCCCAGCGGAATCTTGCCCTGGAGAAAGAGAGTCTGACAGCATTCTCCGCTCTTGTAACAGCCACGTAGAAGAGCCTGCGCTCCTCCTCGATTTCTTTTTCAGGGGTTCCGGAAGGGCCACCGCTCGGGAAGAGGTTTTCCTCCAGGCCGGTAATGTAAACATACGGAAATTCAAGTCCTTTGGAGGAATGGACGGTCATCAGGGAAACCCTGTCATCTTCCTTTTCTTCCTTTGCGGCAGGATGGGAAGTTTCCGAACTCTCCTGGGCGGAATCCGAATCGGCGACAAGGGCTATGTTCTGGAGGAAAAGGTCGAGTGTAACCACTTCAGGACCATATTCCCCGTTGTCGTCGTACTGCTTGAATTCCTCCACGCCCTCGTCCACAAACGTCTTGATGCTGTCCAGGAACTCCTGGACATTTTCCAGGATTGTCTGGCCATCAAGAGAGGTGTCTGTCTTCAAGGCGGCCGTAATTCCGAACAAGCCGTCCATCTCCACGGCAAGCTGGTAGGCATCTGTTGTCTGAACCTTTGAACGCAGGGTTTCCATCTTTATGACAAAATCCCGGACCTTGTCCAGCAGACCCTGGCGGATCTGGAACTGCTCTGCGTTATAGCTCATCACGGCATCTGTCAGGCATTTGCCGTTTTCACTGGCAAGGGCTATGATTCTCTCCATGGAAGTGGCCCCGATGCCTCTGGACGGATAATTGACCGTACGCTTGAAAGCCTCGTCATCCTGAGGATTGGCAATAAGCCTCAGGTAAGAGATCATGCGTTTGATCTCCGCCCTCTCGTAGAAAGAGTGGCCGGCATATATCTTATACGGGATGTTCTTCTTTCTGAGAGCCTCCTCTATACTGCGGCTCTGGGCGTTGGTGCGGTAGAGAACTGCAAAATCGCGGTATCTGGCTCCGGACTGGTGAATCTGAGCCATAATCGACGATGCCACCAGAAGAGCCTCCTCCTGCTCGGTGTAAGCCTGGAGAAGTTCTATCTTCTGGCCCACATCCCTCTTGGAATAGCACTCCTTGGTAATCCGGCCCTTGTTTTTCTTTATGACGGAATTTGCCGCGTTTACGATGGTCTGGGTAGAGCGGTAGTTTCGCTCCAGGCGGAACACCCTGGCATCCGGATAATCCTTCTGGAAATTGAGGATATTCTCGATTCTGGCTCCGCGAAAGGCGTAGATGCTCTGGGCATCGTCCCCTACCACGGTAATGTTCTGGTGATCCTGAGCCAGCGCCCTCAGAATCACATACTGAAGATAGTTGGTATCCTGATACTCGTCGACGAGTATAAACTGGAATCTGGCCTTGATCTGGGCAAAAGCCTCGGGATGATGCGCAAGAAGGCGGTATGTGTTCAGCAGGATATCGTCGAAATCCATAACACCCTGCTCCTTGCAACGCTTCTGGTACATCTCGTAAATGCCCTGTATTTGAGGGCGGCGGGTACGCTTGTCGCTCTCTAGCAGCTCGGGATGATTAAGATACTCCTGCGGGGTGATGAAATTGTTCTTGCACTCGGAGATACGGCCGGATATCTCGTTGGGCTTATAGATCTTGTCATCCAGCTGGAGCTCCTTGATGCAGCGCTTGACAAGCGCCTTGCTGTCGTCCTTGTCGTAGATTGTAAATCCCGGAGGAAAGTCCAGTAATTCCGCGTATTGCCTTAAGAATCGGAGGAATATGGAGTGGAATGTCCCCATATATATCATCCTTGCCGCCTTCTCCCCTACCATATCGGCGATCCTCTGCTTCATCTCCCTTGCCGCCTTGTTTGTAAAGGTAAGTGCAAGAACGCTGTAAGGCTTGAAGCCGTGAGAAAGTATATTCGCGATTTTGCAGGTAAGAACCTTTGTTTTGCCGCTTCCTGCCCCGGCTACTATCAGACAAGGCCCCGTAAGGCACATAACCGCCTCTTTCTGAGCCTCATTCAACCCTTCCAGAATTTTGTTCCCTTCATTATCCATATCAAAGGCAAATATAAATAATTTACCCAACAGAAGAAAATGCACCCGGCTTAACGCAATAAGTTTCAGTTTCTGGGCAAAATGGGAGATTTTGATTATATTTGTGGGTTGCAGATTTTTTGAAATTTACACAATTAAAATAATAATCAACAAACAGATATGGAGACTATAAGACTTCACAAAGGTTTGGACCTGCGCCTTAAGGGCGAGGCCCAGAAGAAAGTCTTGCAGACTCTCGGGGACGAAGTCATATCCATAAGGCCTTCGGACTTCAGGAATATGGTTCCGAAGCTTCTTGTTGCGGAAGGCGATGCCGTAAAGGCGGGCCAGTTTGTGTTCGCAGACAAGAAAAGGCCTCAGATTGGCTTCTCGACTCCTGTCAGTGGTGTTGTAAAGGCCATAGTCAGAGGCGAGAAAAGAAAGCTTCTGGCTGTGGAGATTACTCCGGACAAAGAGACTCAATACGTGCAGTTCCAGCAGTTGAGTCCTTCGTCCGCCAGCCGGCAGGAGATTCAGAAAGTGTTGCTCGAGAGTGGCTTATGGGCCTGCATCATCCAGCGCCCGTACGGGATTATCGCTAATCCCGAAGACACCCCTAAAGCTATCGTGATTTCTGCCTTCAACTCCGCTCCTCTGGCTGCCGACATCAACTTTACAGTTAAAAACGATGCCGATGCCATGCAGCTTGCAGTGGATGCCCTGGCAAAATTCACGAGCGGAAAGGTTTACGTGAACCTCGATGCCAAAAACGCAGGAGGTTCCCCACTCAATCTTCTCAGGAACGTGGAGAAGACAATGTTCAAAGGTCCGCACCCTGCCGGAAATGTGGGAGTGCAGATCAACCACCTCTGCCCTATAGGCAAGGGAGAAATTGTATGGACAATTCAGCCGCAGGCACTTGCAGCAATCGGAAGACTGCTCTCAAAGGGCATCTACGATGTAAGCAGAACCGTGGCCGTTGCAGGACCAAGGGCTTTGAACCCTGGTTATGTAAAGTGCGTTCCGGGAACTCCGATGAGTTTCTTCAGGAAGGCCGCAGGAGTTAAGGAAGACGAGAAACTCTACGGACAGGAAGTTGGCGTAAGATATGTCAGCGGCAACCCTCTCTGCGGAGAGAATGTGGGACCTGACGGAAACCTCGGTTTCTACGACGACACCGTAACCTTCCTTACTGAAGGAAACTACAGGGAACTCTTCGGATGGGCAAAGCCGTTTAGAATGAAGAAGTTCAGCACATCAAAGAGTTACTTCTCCTGGCTTGCTCCTAAGAAACAGTACGAGGCGGACACCAACGTGAACGGAGGCGAGAGAGCATTCATCGTCACCGGAGTTTACGACAGGGTACTCCCTATGGACATCTATCCGGTTTACCTGCTCAAGGCTATCCTGGCGGGAGATATCGAGAAGATGGAACAGTTCGGTATTTATGAAGTAATCGGAGAAGATTTTGCCCTCTGCGAATATGTGGATCCTTCCAAGATAGAGATCCAGAAGATCGTGGACCAGGGTATAGATCTGATGCTCAAAGAAATGGCTTAAGGTTATGAATTGGATTCTAAAGACAATGGACAAGATGAGGCCGACATTCTCCAAGGGAGGAAAGCTCGGCTGGCTCCACTCTACCTTTGACGCCTTCGAGAGCTTTGCAGCCGTTCCTGCAACAACAACTTCAGGAAAGGTTCACATAAAGGACTGTGTGGACATAAAGAGAGTCATGAGCGTTGTGCTCGTAGCCCTGTTCCCGGCATTCTGCTTCGGAATGTGGAACACGGGAGACCAGCACTCCCTGGCTTTCGGACTACAGTGGGGATTCTGGATGAAGGTATGGTACGGTTTCTACCGCATCCTCCCTCTGATCCTGGTTTCCTACATAGTTGGTCTCGGCATCGAGTTCGCCGTAGCTCAGGTCAGAGGCCACGAGGTTAACGAGGGATATCTGGTTACAGGATTCCTCATCCCAATGATCATGCCTATAGACGTTCCTCTGTGGGTTCTCGCACTGGCAGTTGCCTTTGCTGTAATCTTCGGAAAGGAAATCTTCGGCGGAACCGGAATGAATATCTGGAACCCGGCTCTGCTGGCAAGAGCATTCGTGTTCTTTGCCTATCCTTCAACGATTACGGGAGATTCCGTATGGATTGGAGGACTTGGAAAGCACGCAGACAAGGTTGTGGACGGATTCTCCGGAGCAACCCCTCTGGCTCAGCTGGCCGATACCGGAACATCTCCGGACTTCCTGCAGATGTTCATAGGTAACATACCGGGATCATTTGGAGAAACTTCTACGATCGCCATCCTGCTGGGTGCCGTCCTACTGATCTGGACCGGCGTTGCCAGCTGGAAGATAATGGTTAGCTGCGTTGCAGGCGCCCTGGCAGTAGGAACGCTTGCTATCGGATTCGACGCTTCACTCAATCACCTTGTGATGGGCGGTTTTGCGTTCGGCGCCGTATTCATGGCTACCGATCCTGTCTCCTCAGCACAGACTGAGACAGGCAAGTGGATCTACGGATTCCTGATCGGAGTTATGTGTATTATTCTCAGATTGTTCAACCCTGGATACAGAGAAGGTATGATGCTCGCTATCCTGCTGATGAACACTATGGCACCACTGATTGACTGGTGCGTGGTGAGAAAGAACATCCGCAGGAGAGAGAAGAGAGCTGTAGCCGCAAAATAATCGCGATATGGATACCAATAAAAACACATACACGGTAATTTACACGATAGTTATGGTAGCTATCGTGGCTACTATACTCGCCTTGGTTTCCATGGGTCTCAAGAACAAGCAGCAGACCAACATCAAGGTAGAGAAGCAGATGAACATCCTGGGCTGCGCGGGCCTGGCTAAGGACGCCAAAACTGTCAAGGACAGGAACACATACGTTCAGGACGAGTTCAAGAAGTACATCACCGAGGCTCTTGTAGTAAACTCAGACGGAGAAGTCCTCAAATCCGAAACCGAGAATCTGGATGTCAGTGATGCCTTCAAGGTATCCACAGCAGACCAGTTCGATATCATAAGGAAAATGGAGGGCATTCAGAACGAGGCTGAAAAAGAGAAACTTGCAAAGGAGATTCAGCTTCCTGTATTCGTCTGCCAGACTCCTGAGGGAGAGAAGAACTACATTCTTTCAGGTTACGGAGCAGGCCTCTGGGGCCCGATCTGGACCTACATCGCAGTCAAGGAAAACGGAAAGATTGCAGGCGCTCTCTTCGACCATGCCAGCGAGACTCCTGGCCTTGGCGGAGAAATCGTCACGGACAAGTTCCGCTCACAATTTGAGAACAAGGCTGTTCTCAGCGATGGAGAAATCATCCCTATCACCGTAGTAAAGGGCGGTGCAGCAAATGCAGAGAACAACGAGATCAACGCCATCAGCGGAGCAACCATCACATCCACAGCGGTTCAGACAATGATAACCAACTGGATGAATCTCTACAAGCCTTATCTGAAAAAGATTGTAAACGGCAATACTCCTGTTGTGGAAGAGGCTGTCGCCGAGGCAGAAGAAACAATTAAAACTGAATAGTTATGGCAATGGACAAGAAAATATTCACAACACCTATTATCAAGGCCAACCCTATCACGGTGCTGGTGCTTGGTATCTGTTCTGCCCTTGCGGTAACTGTCAAGCTGGAACCGGCAATAGTGATGGGAATCTCCGTTACCCTTGTGACAGGACTTTCGAGCTTCCTTATCTCGCTGATAAGAAAGACTATTCCTAACCGAATCAGAATCATCGTGCAGCTGGTTGTAGTTGCAATGTTCGTTATCCTGATTTCGGAATTCTTGAAAGCATACGTATATGACGTGAGCAAGCAGCTCTCCGTATACGTAGGACTTATCATCACCAACTGTATCATCATGGGTAGAATCGAGGCCTTCGGACTCACCGAAAAACCTCTGCCTTCCCTGGTTGACGGTCTGGCTAACGGACTGGGCTACGGACTGATACTGGTGATTGTCGCATTCTTCAGGGAACTCATCGGAAGCGGCACCATTTTCGGGCTTCAGGTAATCCCTCAGAGTTTCTACGAGGCCGGCTACATGAACAACGGACTGTTCATCATGCCGCCTATGGCATTGATACTAATCGGATGTCTGATCTGGATACAGAGAAGTTACCAGAAAGACGAGGACAAGAAATAAACACACACTATTATGGAAGCACTGAACATTTTCGTAAAGTCGATTTTCGTTGACAATATGATCTTTGCATACTTCCTGGGTATGTGTTCATTCCTGGCGGTATCAAAGAATGTCAAGACAGCGATTGGACTGGGAATTGCCGTAATCTTCGTGCTCGGCATAACCCTTCCTATAAACTATCTGCTGAACAAATACCTGCTCAGCCCGGGAAGTCTCACCTGGATTTCCCCGTCGCTGGCAGATGTAGACCTGAGCTTCTTGAGCTTCATCATCTTCATAGCCGTTATCGCTTCTTTCGTGCAGCTGGTGGAGATGGTTGTAGAGAAGTATTCTCCTTCCCTGTATTCCTCTCTGGGAATCTTCCTTCCGCTGATTGCGGTGAACTGCGCCATCCTGGGTGCATCCCTGTTCATGCAGCAGAGGGCTTTCCCGAGCCTTGGAATCGCAACCTGCTACGGACTGGGAAGCGGCGTGGGCTGGTTCCTTGCAATCGTTTCCATTGCGGCTATCAGGGAGAAGATAACTTATTCCAACGTGCCTAAACCTCTTCAGGGCCTGGGCATCACGTTCATAATCGCCGGCCTTATGGCTATAGCCTTCATGGGCTTTATGGGCATTAACATTTAGGAGGATCGAGTATGAGTACAGTAATTTTAGTTTCTATAATCGTATTCCTGATCATTACCCTTCTGCTTGTTGCCCTTCTGCTTTTTGCGAAGGCCAAGCTCCTGCCATCAGGAAATGTTACCATAGACATCAACAACGGCGAGAAGCAGCTTGAGGTACCAACCGGCGCAACCCTGCTTACCACGCTTGCAGACAACAAGATTTTCCTTCCTTCCGCTTGCGGCGGCAAGGGAAACTGCGGAATGTGCAAGTGCCAGGTTGTAAGCGGCGGAGGAACCATCCTCCCTACCGAGGTGGGATTCTTCTCCCGCAAAGAGCAGCTATCCAACTGGAGGCTCGGCTGCCAGGTCAAGGTTAAGGAAAACCTGGGCATCCTCCTTCCTCCGGAAGTACTCGGAGTAAAGAAGTGGGAGTGCACCGTGGTAAGCAACCACAACGTGGCTACCTTCATCAAGGAGTTCGTCGTAAAACTGCCTGAGGGAGAGAATGTTAACTTCCGCAGCGGAGGCTACATCCAGATAGACGTTCCTGCCTGCGAGGTGGATTACAAGAACATCGAGGTAGAGCCTGAATATCGCGGAGACTGGGAGAAGATGGGAATCTTCGATTTGAAGATGGTCAACCCTACTCCAACCTTCAGGGCCTACTCCATGGCCAACCATCCTGCAGAGGGCAACATCATCATGCTGAACGTGCGTATCGCAACTCCTCCGTTCGACAGGGCAAAGAAGCAGTGGGTTCCGGTAAATCCTGGTATCTGCTCTTCATACATCTACTCTCTCAAACCTGGAGACAAGATCACCATCAGCGGCCCTTACGGCGAGTTCTTCATCAAGGATACAGACAACGAGATCGTATTTATCGGCGGTGGTGCCGGAATGGCTCCTATGAGAAGCCACATCTTCCACCTGTTCAAGACATTGCACACCAAAAGGAAGGTCAGCTTCTGGTATGGCGCACGTTCTCGCAGAGAAATGTTCTACGACGAGGACTTTGCGGAAATCGCAAGGGAGAACCCTAACTTCTCCTACAACGTTGCACTGTCTGACGCCCTCCCTGAAGACAACTGGACAGGCCCTACCGGCTTCATCCACCAGGTTCTCTTTGACAACTACCTGAAAAACCATCCTGCCCCTGAGGATATCGAGTACTACCTCTGCGGCCCTCCTATGATGACCAACGCAGCTGTCAACATGCTTGATAACCTGGGCGTTCAGCCGGACAACATCATGTACGACAACTTTGGTGCATAGTTTCTCAGGGTAAACCAAGAGAAAGCAAAACCCAACAAATAGCAAGTAAAGCCCCTGAAATACGGGGCTTTATTGTTTCTATCGCTTTCTTATATCGCTCAACATTCATTCTTTTCTTTGGAGAATATTTGTACAATATTTGTCAGTATTTTGTCAGTTGTAAACCAAAGTTACTATATTTGCAGTACCAACTGACAAAAACAAACGCTATGGCAAAAAGAGTTTTTAAGGCTAAAGAACCCGTATCTATAAGGTATCAGAACCTTTCTGACGGAAACAAGTCAATTTATTTGGACTATAACCTAAATGGGAAGCGTATAAGAGAGTTTCTGAGGCTCTATTTAATCCCTGAACATAACTCCAGCGACAAAACAAGAAACGATGAAACCCGAAGACTTGCAACGGCTATTAAATCCCAACGGATTACAGAACTTATAACCGATAGTACAGGATTGAAGCCTACGGGCAAGGGCAAAATATTGCTTTCCGACTATCTACAACAAGAACAAACCCGTTACGAAAAACGAGGGAGCAAGGCTTATGCCTCATCTATACGGAATACAATAAAGCAAGTTTTGAACTATGGCAACAGGCCTCTTAATAAGATAGACAAGGCCTATTTGGAGGGTTACGCTAACTATCTTAAAACGGCTACTAATAAATACAGGAAACCACTTTCAGCCAATAGTCAGAGCCTATACTTTGATGTAGTTTCCATTGCTCTTAATTCAGCAGTTAAAGAAAACTTGCTTAGAGAGAACCCAGCCCACAGGATTGACAGCAAGGAAAGACCAGCACCCATACAGAGTAAGCGAGTATATTTAACCATTGATGAACTAAAGAGGCTGGAACAGACTCCGGCTATTAAAAGGAAAGGCAGCACGATTGAACGATACGAGGCAACGAGACAGGCGTTTTTGTTTGCTTGTTATACAGGGCTAAGGTATTCTGATATAGTAACGCTGAGGTGGGAAGATGTCAAGACTTTGCCTGACGGGAGCAAGGAAATTGCCAAGACTATGCAGAAGACTAAAGAAGTGGTCTATTTGCCACTTTCTGCCTCAGCGTTGGAGTATCTTCCGGCAACAGAAAAAGAGCCTAAAAACGGGCTTGTTTTCACGCTGTCGGGGGCTGATATCATTTGGGATATTTTGCAGGACTGGAGCAAGAGAG
The DNA here is from genome assembly GCA_017548505.1 of Bacteroidales bacterium. Taxonomy (GTDB): domain Bacteria; phylum Bacteroidota; class Bacteroidia; order Bacteroidales; family UBA932; genus Egerieousia. The sequence continues at coordinate 38,546 of JAFYZX010000027.1, forward strand.
CCGGTATTGAAAAACATATCTCATTCCATACGAGCAGGCACACTTTTGCAACCCTGACACTATCCTACGGAGCAGATGTTTACACCATTAAAGAACTCTTAGGACACAAGAATATTAACACTACTCAGATATACGCTAAAGTAGTAGCAGAGAATAAAATAAAGGCCGTTAATCTGATACCAAGCATAAAATAACGACTATGAAAACGAATAGTATTGTTAAGGATTTATTGAATTATCAACAAAAGAAAACGGCTCTTA
>JAFYZX010000028.1 GCA_017548505.1 Bacteroidales bacterium
AAGTGATCCTGGTTTCTATATAGAAGAATCTGGTTTTGAAGTTATAATGATTTGCCTTGTCAGTAACATTGCGATATCGTTGTTTTTCAATTATGTAATTGTACCCACAAAAAAGATTAAGACTTAATGTAATGGTTTGGCTAAAATTAGAGAACACACAGACCTAAGATTAATCCAAAGACTGTCCGGTGTTTTCGGATTTGTGGAGGGCCCAGGTGTATTCTTTTGGCTTCAGCGATGCGAAAAACCAGCAGACGGGATTAACTCTCTTGCCGTCGAAAAGTACCTCGTAGTGGAGATGCGGGGCGATGGTCTTTCCGGTCATTCCAACGCAGGCGAACCTTTGGGCGCGGGAGAGAGTGTCTCCCCTTTTGACCGCGATGCTGTCCAGATGGCAGTAGCGGGTGGTGTAGCCGTTGAGGTGGTCAAGTTCCACAATATCTCCGTCTGAGCGGTCTCCGCGGATAACGCTTGTGACAACTCCTTCTGCCGGAGCAATTACATGAGTTCCTGTCTCGGCCTCTATGTCAACTCCTGAATGCCACTCCACAACCTTTGTCAGAGGATTAATCTTGCGGCCGATGGAAGCCCCGATGCTTTCCTTTTGGCAGCCTTCCACCGGAATGATGGATGGAATATTTTCTGAACTTGAGCCGAGATATCTTAGATTACCTTTTATGGAATCAATGGAAACTTCCACGCTCCTTGCCATAGCCAGAGCGGTTTTAATATCGATGTCCTGGCCTATGTCTTCCTTGTAAAGGTCCTTTGCAGGATCGGCCCCGAAGATGGAACGGTAGATTCCCGCATCGCGCCTCTGGAGGGCTTTGAGTTCATCGCTGAGGGTGGAAAATCTGGCCTCGATAGAGTCAAGGGCCTTGGTGCGGCTTCGGTTTTCCTTGAGCAGGCGGGCCTCATCGCCGAAATAAACGATATTGGCAAGGAGGATGTAATAGATCACCGCCAGAGCGACGCTTCCAAGGAAGTACCATATTATCTTGCTCCGTTTCATTTTGCCCCCTCCCTTACAAGACGCTCATACTCTTCCGCACTCATATCGGAATCGAAGAAATTCAGTGGATTAACCTTTCTTCCCATATATTCCACCTCGTAATGCAGGTGCGGGCCGGTGCTCTTTCCGGTACTGCCAACAAAGCCTATCTGGTCTCCGCGCTTTACACGGTCTCCAACATGGACGATTGTGCTCTTCAGATGGGCGTAGCGGCTCTTGTAGCCGAATCCGTGGTTGATGACAATCTCGTTGCCATAGCCAGTGAACTTTATGTCCACCTTCTCCACAATTCCGTCTCCTGTAGCAAAGACGTGGATTCCCTCAGGTCCGGCAAGGTCAACTCCCGTATGGACCTTGGCATCTCCGCTCATTGGATCGCTCCTTACGCCAAAGGTACTGGTTATATGGATCTTGTCCAGATACAGAGGCGGAATGCCCGGCACGCAGGAAGACATCTTGCCGGCACTCTCTGAAAGAGGCTCCAGCTTGTCATAACTCTCCGACTGGCTTTTTGCCAGGGAGAAAAGCTGGTCTATTCCGCCAGTCATCGTTTCAGGGAAAGCCTCAGCCTCCACTCCGAAAGCCGGACGGTAGATGTTGTTGTCCCTTTCCTGAAGCTCATCCAGAATGGAAAAAGCGTGGTTGAGTTTGCCATCGATGTCCTTTTGGCGAATATCCAGCATGGCGCTACGCTCTTCCAGCTGCTTCCTTCTGGGAGTCTTGATCCCTATAACATAAAACAGCAGAACGTAGTACAGCACAAACGCCGCTACGCTCAAAAGGAACAACTTGAGTATGTCTTTATTGAATTTCGCCAATAAATGTTATTTTTGTACGATTTGCACTAACTGCAAAAACCGTACTAATGGAATCAAGACAGATTAGACAGGCATTCCTGGATTTCTTCAAGGAAAAGGAACACACGATTGTGCCAAGCGCACCGATGGTGGTCAAGAACGACCCTACGCTGATGTTCACGAACGCGGGAATGAACCAGTTCAAAGATATTTTCCTGGGCAATGCCGCCCCGTTTGCACTCCGTGCCGCAGACTCGCAGAAGTGTCTGAGAGTTAGCGGAAAGCATAACGATCTGGAGGAAGTGGGTCACGACACCTACCACCACACGATGTTCGAGATGCTGGGAAACTGGAGCTTTGGAGACTACTTCAAGAAAGAGGCCATCGAATGGGGATGGGAACTTCTGACCAAGGTCTTCAAGATTGATCCGGGAAGGCTCTACGCCACTGTTTTCGAGGGCTATGCCCCGGACGGACTCGGAATGGACCAGGAAGCCAGGGACAACTGGCTGAAGTTCCTGCCGGAGGACAGGGTGCTGATGGGAAACAAGAAGGACAATTTCTGGGAAATGGGAGAAACCGGCCCTTGCGGCCCTTGCAGCGAGATTCACATAGATCTCCGCGATGACGAGGAAAGGGCAAAGGTTCCAGGACGGGAACTTGTAAACAAGTCCGATCCTCTGGTAATCGAAATCTGGAACCTGGTGTTCATGCAGTTCAACCGCAAGGCGGACGGAAGCCTGGAGAAACTGCCTCACAACAACGTGGATACGGGAATGGGATTCGAGAGGCTCTGCATGGCTCTCCAGGGCAAGAAGAGCAACTATGACACTGACGTGTTCACCCCTCTGATCTCCAAGGTGGGAGAAATCGCAGGAAAGGACTACGCAACCGCAGACGAGAAGGTAAGAATCGCGATGAGGGTTATCTCAGACCACGTAAGGGCTATCACATTCTCCATTGCAGACGGACAGCTTCCTTCCAACGTGAAGGCCGGATATGTAATCCGCAGAATCCTGCGCCGTGCCGTAAGATACGCATACACATTCCTGGGAGTAAAGGAGCCGCTGTTGTACAAGCTGGTTCCAACCCTTGTGGAGCAGATGGGAGACTCCTATCCTGAAATCCGCAAGCAGGAAGGCCTGATTTCCAAGGTTATCAAGGAAGAGGAGGATACTTTCCTCCGCACCCTGGACCGCGGAATACGCCTTATGGACGACGTGGTTGCAAAGTGCAAAGAGTCTGGCAGTAATGTTGTAAACGGAACAGACGCATTTGTGCTCTACGATACATTCGGATTCCCGATTGACCTTACGGAACTTATCGCCAAGGAAAACGGACTGGAGATAGACCATCCTGGCTTTGAGGCGGAACTCAAGAAGCAGAAGGAAAGAAGCCGCAACGCAGAGGCAAAGAAGGAAGGAGACTGGATTCCGGTCGGCGAGGCAGAGGCGGAGAGCGTGTTCACCGGATATGACAATACAGTGGAGAAAGGCGTGAAGATTCTCCGCTACAGGGAAGTAAAGACCAAGGGCAAGGACCTGTGGCATCTTGTTCTGGACCGCACACCGTTCTATGCGGAAAGCGGCGGACAGGTCGGAGACCGCGGATGGCTTACCTCAGAGGCCTCCGGACAGAAAATCGAGATAGTAAATACCGTAAAGGAGAACGGACTCTCAATCCACGTGTGCGAAGTTGCTCCGGAAAATCCAGCAGATACCTTCATCGCCGAGATAGACGAAAAGAAAAGAATGGCGGCAGCGGCCAACCACAGCGCCACCCATCTTCTGGACTATGCCCTGAGAAAGATTCTGGGAACCCACATAGAGCAGAAGGGATCGTTCGTAAGTCCGCAGGTTCTCCGATTCGACTTCTCCCACTCCGAGAAAGTCCAGCCGGACAAGCTAAGGGAAGTGGAGAAGCTCGTGAACTCTCTCATCCGCAAGGATATCCGCAAGGAAGAAATCCGCGACACTCCTATTGACAAGGCACGCGAAATGGGCGCAATCGCCCTCTTCGGAGAGAAATACGGAGACAAGGTAAGGGTTATAAAGTTCGGCGACAGCATCGAGCTTTGCGGAGGAACCCACATCCCTTCCACCGGAATGATCGGATATTTCAAGATTCTCAGCGAAAGCGCTATCGCAGCCGGAATAAGAAGAATCGAGGCCACCACCGGAGAGAATGCCGAGAACATTATCTACGCAGCAGAGGATCTGATGCAGAATATCAGGGAACTCTTCAAGAATTCCCCTAATGTCCTGGACAGCGCAAAGCGCCTTATGACAGAGAACGATACCTTCCGCAAGCAGGCAGAGGAAATGATGAAGGAAAAGGCCGCTATGATAAAGGACAAGGCAAAGGAAAGTGCGCAGAAGATAGGAGGAGTGGATTTCATCACCCTGAAGGGAGCCTTCCCTATGGAACTCCTCAAAACCGTTGCCTTCATGCTCAGGGCCGAGTGCAGCAGCACGGTCTTTGCAGCAGCGGTAACGGATCCTGCCAAGCCGGCACTGGTGCTTATGTACACAGACGATTTGGTAGCATCCGGAATGAATGCCGGCAAGGATATCCGCCCAGCCGCCAAGTTCATCAACGGCGGAGGCGGAGGACAGCCGTTCTTTGCCAGCGCCGGAGGAAAGAACGCGGACGGAATAGACGCAGCCCTTGACTGCATTAAGGAAACTTTAAGCAAGTAAATGGAAGACCAGACCCAGAATACTCTGCCTCTCGGAAGAAGGATAAAGGAAGCCGTAAAAGGTTTCCTAAGGGGCATTGGCGTAAAGACTTTGGACGGCTACATGCTGAAGTCTTTCCTGGGTCCGTTTGTTGCCGTGTTCGCCATCGTGACCTTCATCCTTATGATGCAGTTCCTTTGGCTGTACATCGACGAGCTTGTTGGCAAGGGACTGGGGTTCAAGGTAATCGCCCAGTTTATGATGTGGGGAAGCTGCACGCTGATCCCATACGCCCTGCCTCTTGCCACCTTGCTGGCTTCCATAATGACTATGGGAACTCTGGGTGAGAACAGCGAGCTGCTTTCCATGAAGGCAGCCGGCATTTCCCTTCCGAGAATACTCCGCCCTCTGAGCTATGTTGCAATAGTGATTGTGGTGGGAGCTTTCTTTGCGTCCAACAACCTTATTCCTGTGGCCTACAACAAAATCTACACCCTCAGGGAAGACATCACGAACACCAAGGAGGAAATCAAGATTCCGGTGGGCATATTCTACGATGGAATAGACGGATATTCCATAAGAGTGGGTGCCAGAGACAAGAATATGCTGATGCACCAGATTATGGTCTATAACCATTCCAAAGAAAGCGGGAACACAGATCTCACCATCGCCGATTCAGGACGATTCTCCATTACCCCGGACAAGCAGGGCCTTCTGATAACTCTCTACAACGGAGTCAATTACCAGGAGACCAACAACCGCACTTACACAGACACTTCCCTGGCTCTCCAGAGAATAAAATTCTCCTTCCAGCAGATAGCAATTCCTCTTGAGAACTATGCTTTCAAGGGTTCCAGCGAGGGCCGCTACAGCCAGGAGGTCATGGCAAAGAACATAACCCAGCTGCGCAAGGACAGGGATTCCCTGACCATAGCCAACGACTCCTCCCTGAATGTCCACACCAGGAGAGCCATGACCGCAGACTGGCTGGGACACAATGACCAGCTGGACACCGCCCGCAATAAAGGATTCAGGGAAAGCCTGCCGGAAGACCGGCTCTATCACTGGAAGACTCCGGGAGACAAGGCGGAGGCTCTCTCCACCGTTTACGGAACACTTAACAACGAGCTGGTTTCCTACGCTTTCTACCACGCGCAGATTTACCAGACCGCCTATCCTCTGAGAAGGACTATCATAGAAAGCTACAGGAAGTTTACGCTTAGCCTGGCCTGCCTGATATTCTTCTTCATCGGAGCCCCTATCGGAGCCATCGTTAGGAAGGGAGGACTGGGCACTCCGGCAATTATCTCCATACTGTTCTTTGTGCTTTACTGGGTTGTGGACATCAGCGGAAAGAAACTGGCCAACGACGGAGCCATCAGCCCGTTCCTTGGAGCCTTCGTCTCCACACTGGTACTTGCACCACTGGCCGCATTCCTTACCTGGAAGTGCACCCAGGATTCCGCAGTATTCGATCCTGACAACGCCATAAAGAACATAAAGAATTTCTTCGGCCGCCTGTTCAACAAGGAAAAGAGGGAACTCTACCGCCAGAAGATGGCCCAGATCCTGAAGAAAGAAGCGGAAAACAATCAGTAACACAAATGGAAAGACATCCCAGAATCATATATATGGGCACTCCGGAATTTGCGGTAGGCCCGCTGAAGGCACTCCTTGACGCAGGCTATGAAATCCCGGCAGTTGTAACCGTGCCCGACAAGCCGAAGGGAAGAGGATTGCAGATGGCCCAGAGCGATGTCAAGAAATTTGCTCTCGAGAGGGGCGGAATGGATATCCTGCAGCCGGAAAAACTCCGCGACGATATTTTCCTCAACCAACTCAAAAGTTACAATGCGGATCTTTTCATCGTGGTTGCTTTCAGGATGTTGCCGGAAGTTGTATGGAAGATGCCGAAGATGGGGACATTCAATCTTCACGCCTCTCTTCTTCCAAAATTCAGAGGCGCAGCGCCAATCAACTGGGCGATAATCAAGGGAGAAAAGGAAACCGGTGTCACCACTTTCTTCATCGACGAGAAAATCGATACCGGAAATATCCTTCTGCAGAAAACAACTCCGATTGCCGAAAGGGAGACCGTGGAAACCCTCCACGACCGCCTTATGGAAATGGGCAGCAGCCTTGTGGTTGAAACAGTGCAGGGCCTTGAAAACGGAACAATTACTCCAAAGCCACAGGACATTTCCCGCCTAACGGAAGACACTCTTGCCGCTCCAAAACTCAACAAGGAAAACACACGCATAGACTGGGGGAAAACCGCTGCACGGGTGGACGCTCTGGTAAGGGGACTATCTCCATATCCGTCTGCTCTTACAACGATGGAAACCGGCAGCGGAGAAAAGATCGACATGAAGATTTTCTCCACTGAGCTTTCAGACAAGAAATCAGGGAAGACAACCATAACCGGCAAGGCAATTTACGTTCCTTGCTCTGATAATCTTCTGCAGATCACCTCACTCCAGCCGGCAGGCAAAAAGAGAATGGGAGCCGTGGATTTTATAAACGGACACAAAAACCTTGTGGGAGATGAAAACATCCGCTTCATCTAAAAAGACAATCATCATTCTCTGCGACGGGGATTTCCCTTCCAAGGGCCCTGGTCTCAAGGCGCTGAAAGACTCGCAAAAGAAGAAATCAAAATATACCCTGATTGCCTGTGACGGAGCCATCCTCAGCCTCCTGAAAAACGGAATGGATGCAGACTGGATCGTGGGCGATATGGATACTCTCCCGAAGAAATACCAGACCAGGTTCAAGGACAAAATCCACAGGGAAGCCGAGCAGGATTTCAACGATCTTGCAAAGGCGTTCCGCTTTGCTTTAAAACTCATCGCGGAGGATAAGGAAAAGAAAGATTATTCCATCATAATTCTCGGAGCGACAGGCAAAAGGGAAGACCACAGCCTTGGCAACATCTCCTACCTTCCTCTTTTTGCACAGACACTGAAGGAACGCTTCCCGAAGAAGACTATAAGCATCTCCGCCGTAACAGATTACGGAGTGTTTGTGCCTGTTCTGAATACTACCCGCCTGAAGGGAGAGCCCAGAGACAGAATCTCCATTTTCGCCTTCGACCAGACATTGCAAATCAAGTCAACCGGACTGGAATACAAAACGGATGATGTAGTCTTCGACCTTTGGTGGAAGGCTACCCTCAACACATTTAAAAAGCGGGATGTGCTGCTTCGATTCAGCCATCCCGCTAAAGCGCTTTTATACTTCCCGTTTTAAGCCAGGAACATACCTACCATTGCAGCTGAAACCAGTGCAACGAGGGCAGAGCCGAGCAATGCCCTGATTCCGTATTCGCCGAGTATGGACTGCTTGTTAGGAGCCATACCTCCAACGCCTCCGATTATAATTCCGATTGATGCGAAGTTTGCGAATCCGCAGAGTACGTATGTTGCCATCACGATGGACTTAGGAGATGAGAATACGCTGTTCTGGAGCATCTCGGTAAGTGAACCATAACCGATGAACTCGGTGAGGATGAGCTTCTCTCCGAGAAGTCTTCCAACATATCCGATATCAGCGCTCGGTACTCCGATAAGCCAGATAATCGGATAGAAGATATAAGAAAGAATGCACTCGAGTGAGAGGTCTGTGTATCTTCCGTCTGTTGCTGCAGCAATCCAACGGTCCATTGCAGGGAAGCTTATGATGTTGAGGATGTAGTTTACACCGGCAATCAAAGCGTAGAACACCAGAAGCATTGCAGCCACATTTGCGGCAAGCTTAAGACCCTGGGTTGTACCTATTGATATGGCATCCAGAACGTTGCTTCCGAGCTTCTCCTTGGAAACCTGGACTGAGTTGTCTATTTTTTCGGTCTCCGGTTTGAGGATCTTTGCCATTGCGATTGCTCCAGGAGCGGCCATCACGGATGCGCTCAGAAGGTGCTTTGCAAACTCTACCGTCATCTCCGGGTCTCCGCAGCCGAGCATTCCGATATAGGCCGCCAGCACTCCACCGCTCATCGTGGCCATTCCGGAAACCATAATCAGCATCAGCTCGCTTCGGCTCATCTTAGGAATATATTCCTTGACCATCAGAGGTGCCTCGGTCTGGCCCAGGAACACGTTACCTGCGCAGGACAGGGACTCTGCTCCGGAGATGTTCATGAGCTTGGTCATGATCCAGCCCATGAACCATACAACCTTCTGGAGAATGCCCAAGTAGAACAGCAAGCTGGTCAACGCGGAGAAGAATACTATTGTAGGAAGAATCTGGAACACGAAAATATATCCTATGCTCGTGGTGTCCATCAGAGGACCGAACAGGAAGTCTGCACCCGCCTTGGTCCAGCCCAAGACGGCCACGAAGCATTTGCCGAATACCTCGAAGAATTTCTGTACCGGAGGAAACATCAGAACGCAGAACGCAATGATGAACTGAAGCAGCAGGGCCATGCCAACGGTCTTCCAGTTAACTTTCTTGCGGTCTGTAGAGAACAGCCATGCTATCAGCACGATTACTGCAATTCCCAGGATTCCCTTTCCAATGGCTCCGGCACTGAAATGAAGCTCCTTTTCCTGGAGGATACGGCCGAACATTTCCTTTCTTTTGGCAAGAGCCTCTTCCTTTGAAAGTTCTTCCGTTTCTTTTTCACCCTGGACAGCTTCTGCCGCCGCTTCATCCGTAACCGGCGCGATAGCTTCGGCTGCAGGGTCAGCCACCTGGGCCACTTGTTCTGCTGCCTGAGGCTGCGGATCGGTCTGAACGGCTGCGTTTACAATTCCGCAGATAAATCCCACGGCAATGATCACCAGCGCAACCTTCAGAAACTTAGGCCCCATGAAACCAATCCTAGGGCCGTTTTTCTTTGTAGTTTTCTTCATATATGGTTTGAATTTATTTCCGGTTTGCCCGATTAACTACAAATATACAATTTTTCGTACTTTTGCCGTGTATGTTTTTTGAACTGACGCATAATAATCCCGACAGCTATGCAAGGGCAGGAGTCCTCCACACAGACCACGGAGACATCCCTACCCCTATCTTCATGCCTGTAGGCACTGTGGGAAGCGTCAAGGGAGTCTATCACAGAGACCTTAAGGAAGACATCAATGCAAAGATTATCCTCGGAAACACCTACCATCTGCTGCTCCGTCCAGGAACAGATATCCTGAACGCTGCGGGCGGACTTCACAAGTTCGTTGGCTGGGACAGGCCGATCCTTACGGACAGTGGCGGATTCCAGGTTTTCTCCCTGGCCGCAAGGCGCAAGATCACGGAAGAGGGATGTACCTTCCAGTCTCACATAGATGGCTCAAGACACATTTTCACTCCGGAAAACAACGTTGATATCCAGAGGCTTATTGGCGCGGATATAATAATGGCTCTGGACGAGTGCACTCCGGGTACCGCTGATTTCCAGTATGCCAAAAAGTCTATGGACAGGACCCACCGTTGGCTGGATAGGTGCATAAAAAGGTTCAAGGAAACAGAACCGCTGTACGGATACAACCAGCACTTCTTCCCCATTGTCCAGGGATGCGTTTATCCGGAACTGAGGAGGGAGGCTGCAAAAATCATCGCCGATGCGGATATGGACGGATGCGCTATCGGAGGCCTCAGCGTGGGAGAACCTACGGAGAAAATGTACGAGATGCTGGATGTGCTTAAGGAAGAGCTTCCTGAAAGCAAGCCTCGCTACCTTATGGGAGTGGGAACTCCGGCAAACATACTGGAAGGCAT
>JAFYZX010000003.1 GCA_017548505.1 Bacteroidales bacterium
CTCCAGCTGCTGGTCCTTGGCAGCGGTATGGCCCAGAAGGGTGCGGCCGCAGGCCACAAGGTCCGGCCTTGCACTGTAAAGGGCACTGTCCACAAGGAAATACTCCTGCTCTATTCCAAGCTGCGGTATCACCTTCTCCACATTCTTGTCAAACATCCTGCACACAGCCACGGCAGCCTTGTCAAGAGCCGCAATGCTCTTGAGGTGAGGCGTCTTCTGGTCCAGAGCCTCTCCGGTATAGGAAACGAAAACTGTCGGGATGCAAAGTGTCTTTCCTATTATGAATGCCGGTGATGTAGGATCCCAGGCTGTGTATCCCCTGGCCTCGAATGTGTTTCTCAATCCTCCGTTGGGGAAACTGGAAGCGTCCGGTTCCTGCTGGATGAGGGTGCTGCCCCTGAAGTTCTCGAAAGATCCTCCGCCGGCACTCTTGACCGGATCGGAGAATGACTCGTGCTTTTCAGCGGTGGCGTCCGTAAGAGGCTGGAACCAGTGGGTGTAATGGGTGGCTCCCATCTTCACGGCCCAGTTCTTCATGCCAAGGGCTATCTGGTCTGCAACTTCCCTTTCCAGGGCGGCTCCGTTTTCCACTGCATCCACAACGGCATTGTAAGCCTGCTGGGAAAGATAAAGCTGCATCTTGGGAAGGTCGAACACATTCATTCCGAAATACTCGGAAACGGGTCTGGGGTCTGCATAGAAACGCTCGGCCTGGTGAGTTGCGCTCTCTTCCAGGGCTCTTGTACGGACATTGCTCATAAAAACTGGATTTTGATGTATTTTTCAGAAAAATTACCTTGATTTTCGCCCAAAGGCACTGCAAATATAGATATTTTCTCCAAAAATTATATTGTTTTGCAGAATAATCGGCAAAGAAAAAGCCGGAAGATCTGTTTCCTCCGGCTTTTCTTCATTTGGAAAGACCAGGCTATTTTCTGCCAGGATAAACCTTCAGGCCTTCCTCCAGGCACTTGATAGCATGCTCGATATCTTCAACCTTAAGGACGTAGGCAAGCCTTACCTCGTCTGTTCCCCTACCCTCGGAAGCGTAGAATCCGGCTGCCGGGGCAACCATTGTGGTTTCTCCGTTGAAGTTGAATTCCTCAAGCATCCATTTTGCAAAGTTCTCCGCGGAATCTACAGGAAGCCTTGCAATGGTGTAGAAGGCTCCCATCGGCTTTGGAGTGAACACTCCAGGAATCTTGTTGAGCATATCGCACATAACGTCCCTGCGATGGATGTATTCAGCCTTTACGGCATCGAAGTACTCCTGAGGGGTATCCAGTGCAGCCTCTGCGGCAATCTGCTCAACGGTTGGAGAGCAAAGACGGCTCATCGCAAACTTCATTATAGCGGCCATAACCTCCTTGTTCTTGCTTACTATGCAGCCGATACGTGCGCCGCACATGCTGTAACGCTTTGATACAGAGTCCAGCAGCAGAACGTTCTGCTCCAGGCCCGGAATCTGCATCGCTGAGAAATGAGGATCGTCCGAATAGCAGAACTCCCTGTAAACCTCGTCTGAAAGCAGGAAGATGTCGTGCTTCTTCACGATCTCTCCAAGCTTTAGCATGCTTTCCTTTGAATAAAGGGTACCTGTCGGGTTGCCAGGGTTGCAGATCAGGATGGCCTTGGTCTTCGGAGTGATGTACTTGTCAAACTCCTCGATAGGAGGAACCTGGAAACCGTCGTCTATCTTGGTGGAGATAGGAACCAGGGTTACGCCGGTCTGGACTGCAAAGGCCCTGTAATTGGTGTAGAAAGGCTCCATTACAACAACCTCGTCTCCAGGGTTGCAGAGCACTGCCATAGCAAACAGCACGGCCTCGCTGCCGGATGTCGTAACTATGATGTCGGAAGACTCCACGTCTATTCCTATCTTGTTGTAATAGCCTGCGAGACCCTTGCGGTAACTCTCTATACCGCCGGAATTTGCGTATGCCAGGTTGTTGAGGTGAATGTTGCGGATTGCTTCCATTACACATTCAGGGGAATCGATATCAGGCTGTCCTATATTCAGGTGGAATACCTTCACTCCCCTTTTCTTTGCCGCTTCGGCGTATGGCACCAGCTTCCTGATCGGGGAAGCAGGCATTTGGATTGCTTTCTGTGAAAGAGTTAACATATTGATATAAAATTTGTTGTTGATTAATCTGCGCTTGCGAGAGAGTACATGAATCCCTCAAGGTGTTTCTGGATTTCGCGTGTCGGGCAGGCATAGTTGTTTACCAGGATGGCAAACTTGATAAGCCCGTGCTTAGGGCCGGCGTAAACATATCCGGCGTATGTCTTCACGCAGCTGAGGCTACCGCTCTTGGCGTGGACTCCGGCTGCAACTGCAGAATCGAATTTCTTCTTGTCTGTAAGAACGTTACGGAAAGTTCCAACTCCAGGATAAGGCATTCCTTCAACAAACTTCTCAAAGCAAGGCTGCTTAGCCATAACGCTGTAGAAGTTGCAGAAGAAATCAGGAGAAAGATAGTTTTCGCGGCTAAGTCCGCTGCCGTCGTCCTGAGTGTAGCCCACAGTGTTCACTCCCAGAGAGTCCAGTATCTTCTTTGCGGCTCTCTTTGCGGCTCTATATGAGCCGTCTCCGAACATCTTTTTGCCAAGTTGCTTGAAAAGCGTTTCTGCATAGAAGTTGTCGCTCACAAGAAGAGTCTGGGCAGTAATTTTCCAGAGTTCAGGAGAATAGACTGTGGCAATCTCGGTAAGTTCCGCATCCTGTACATCTTCTATCGGAAGAATATCCGAACCGGAGATAATAATACCCTGAGAAACTGCAAAATCCCTGAAAGCGGCACCGCAGGACAGGTAAGAGAATTTGTTGGAGATAGTGCTGCGGATGGTATCCCTATCCAAAGGAACGCTTCCCGTAAACTTTCCCACTCTTGCAAGGTCAGAGCAGTTGTATTCACTCCAGTCCCCGCTCTTGGCCGGGCCGGTTGTCAGGGCATTTATATATGTAAAACCAGGAATCTGAGGATAAAGAACCTTAATCTGAGGCTTCTCTCCTTCTTTCTTTCCAGGAATGATTCTCACGTTCTGAATATCCTGATGGAAAGGCAGTCCGCTAGGAGCTGAACCGTAATCGTAGCCAATGTTTCCCCATTCCCAGGAAGAAGGTATCACTTCCCTGTCAAGGTATCTGTCGTCAACCACGATATTACCTTCCACCTTCTTGATTCCAAGTTCTTTCATCGCAGAGGTCCATACTCCGAAGATTGAATCTATAGGATAGGCCATTCCGTCTTCACTGCCAAGTGTAGGATCTCCACCTCCAACAATCCAGAGGTCTCCATAGAGAACACCGTCCTTTATTGTTCCGCTATGCTTCAACCATGTAGAGAACTTGTGATTCTCTCCAAAATATGCCAGAGCCATACCGCAAGTCACTGTCTTGAGGGTAGATGCGGTCAATACCGGCAGGTTGGAATTCCACTGGGCCACAATTTTGCCGTTCTTGTCCACTGCCTTGATGGCGGCAACGGCGTTAAGGTAGTTAGGATCTTTCTTGAGCACCTTGTCTATGTACTCCTGAGGCGTGTAGGCCGACTTAGGAGCCTGGGCTGCAGCAAAAACCGGAGCCAGCAGAACAAACGAGGCGGCCAAAGCGAGAGTTGAGAAAATCTTTTTCATATCGTTTTTGAAATAGAACTCAAATTTAACCTTAAACTATGAAATTACCAAGTCTGGAAATAACCAGGGCGCACAGCAGGACAACTATCTCTACGCGGAGGAAAGACCGGGCCCCGTACTGGGAAAAATAACGGGCCAGGAGTATTCCGGAAGGGCAGCAGGCAATCAGCGCCACAGGGTGGTCCGAAGTGGAGGCGAACAATATGACTTCCGCCACGCACACCACCACGTTAATTATCTGTATCTTAAGGGCATAAGCCTCAGCGATGCCGTATTCCCTCATCTTGCCGCCGAACAGGATAATGGCGTGGATGAGCATAAAAATCAGGCACGCCACAAGGAACAGCATCGGGATGTTCAGGGAGAAGAAATCGTAATAGACCGTGGTCATCGCGGAGTAAATATCACCCAGGGCGGCCTTAATGTCAAAACCTATAAGATATGCTACGGAAAACAGCAGGATATACGGAACCAGGAATCCTCCGGTGAACTTGAGCAGGTTGCGGACAGTATCCGTCAGACCCGCCGCAAGCATAAGTATAATCACCAGAAGGGCTATCCAGACAACAGGCGGAAAGAACATGGACGACAGGGCCATCAGGAAAAACGCCTTGAAATACTGCTCGCTCAGCAGGCAGAACTGCGCCCAGAGAAGAGCGATTGCCGCGATGTGTATGAAGCTGGCACTCAGCGATCCGGGGCAGGCAAAAAGCAGAGCCGCGCTCATTACCACAGCAGTTATCCTGTCCTTGTAAGACGGAACCACAGGCTCCGATATTATATATACGGTTATAAGCAGGAGAATGCAAAATGCTATGCCCAGCGGCATGGTCCAGGTCTTGTCCAGAGAGAAAAACGATGCGGGAGAAAACCTTATGAAGAAAGACGTGACCAGAAGGAACACGGTTACAGCATAGAGGGCAATCCTGTTGTAGCGCCCCATTACCACGTATTCCTTCAGGTTCCCGTTCATTTGCAATAGCGGATTATGTCAAGACCGATGTCCTTCCTGAAATACTTTCCCTCAAAGGCTATCCTCTCGATATGTGAATATGCAAGGCTGCGGCCCTCTTCCACGGTTTCCTCTACGGAACCGGCTGCAGGAGTGTTGGATGTTACGGCAATAACCCTTCCGCCGGAAGTCACGAGATTTCCTTCCTGAGGCTCTGCCGTTCCGCTGTGGAACACCTTAACCGGGCCACTGTAGGAATTGCTGAAAAGTATCGGGTCTCCGGAGATTGGTTTTCCCTTCTGGTAGCTTCCCGGATAGCCGCCGCTGACACATACTACCGTCAGCGCAGCATCCTCGGAAATCTCTATGGTTTCCTTGTCCAGGGTTCCCCTCGCGCAGGCGCACAGGTGACTTAGCAGGTCCGAGTCTATCCTTGTCATAACCGCCTCGGTTTCAGGATCTCCCATCCTTACATTATACTCTATCACGTATGGATCTCCGCCACAGTTCATAAGACCCAGGAAGATAAATCCCTTGTAAGGAATGCCTTCCTCAGCGAGGCCCTTGAGAGTCGGCTCTATGATTCTGTTTCTGACTTTATCCTTGAACTCATCATCCACGAAAGGAACCGGCGATACGGCTCCCATTCCTCCGGTGTTAAGGCCCGTGTCCCCGTCACCTATCCTCTTGTAGTCCTTTGCCTCAGGGAGCATCAGATAGCTCTTCCCGTCCGTCAGGATGAACATGGAAACCTCTATTCCGGAAAGGAATTCCTCTATGACAACCGTAGAGGATGCCTTGCCGAATTTTCCGCCCAGCATCTGCCTTACTTCCCCGCAGGCCTGGTCCAGATTTTCGCAGATCAGCACACCCTTCCCGGCTGCAAGCCCGTCTGCCTTAAGCACATAAGGAGCTTTAAGAGTTCCGAGGAATTCCTCGGCCTCGTCCACCTGCTCTGAAGTGAAGCTGCGGAATGCGGCAGTAGGAATTCCGTGCCGCGCCATAAACTCCTTGGCAAACTGCTTGCTTCCCTCAAGGGCCGCACCTGCCGCTCCAGGTCCCACGAACATCACGTCTTTCAGTTCCGGATCTTCCTCGAACCTGTCTCTCAAACCCCTTACAAGAGGCTCTTCCGGCCCTACTACAACTATATCCACATCATTGTCCAGCACAGCCTTTTTCACGGCCTGGAAATCGTTGGGGTCACCAGGGAGGTTTGTTCCCACCTGTGCGGTTCCGGGGTTTCCCGGCATTGCGAACATCTTGTCGCAATCCCAGCTCTGCCTTATCTTCCAGGCAATCGCGTGTTCGCGGCCTCCGCCGCCCAAAACCAATGCTTTCATATCGCTGAGCTAACTTTTACAATTCTATCCTTGCCGAGTGGAGCCCCTTGTCGTAGATGGCCTTCAACACTTCTGGAAGGGCTTCCCAGAGGTTCCTGGCGCATTTTATGGAATCGTGGAAAGCTATTATCACACCGCTTTCCAGATACGGGACCACATTCTTGATGCACTTTTGTCCGTTAATATGCTTGCTGTAGTCCTTGCTTATGATTGTCCACATAACGTGGCGGTACCTTTCCGCCAGAACCCTTGCCTGATTAGGCCCGATGCGGGCGTAAGGAGGACGGAAAAGGTTGGAGTGGATAAGGTCTCCGGCAATGTCTATATCCCGGACATAGTCTCCGGTCTTCATACCCCATCCCTTCACGTGGCTGTAGGAATGGTTGCCCACAGCGTGGCCTCTGGCCTTTATTTCCTCAAAAAGTTCCGGGAACATCTCCACGTTCTTGCCAATGCAGAAGAAGGTTGCCTTGGCATTGTATTTGTCCAGCTGGTCAAGAACCCACGGCGTGACTTCCGGCCGCGGACCGTCATCGAAGGTCAGATACACCTCGTTCCTGTCGTTTGGAAGGTCCCAGATAAAGCTCGGGAACATCCTGCGGATGAATTTTGGAGGGTTGATCTTCATTTCTTGAGTATTGACTGACAAAAATAATAAATTAACTTTGTGGGTATGAACAAAGAAAGCAAAATCTTGCATCATATTGCGGTTGCGGTGGCCCTCATTGCCGTGCTGCTGGCATCCGGCTGCCGCAAGAAGGGCATTCTGTCCAAGAATGATGTGGCCGACATAATGTACCAGATGTTTGTGGCTGACGAGTACGCCAAGAAATATCCAAACGTGAACAAAGCTGCGGATTCTCTGCTTCTGTACCAGCATATCTTTGACAAGTACGACTGTTCCCTTGAAGACTACCGCAATTCCATAAAGCACTACATAGCAGACGAAAAGGCTTATACCTACATACTCAAGAGAGCCGTCCAGACCGCAAAGGACAGCTCTGCCGCCGCCAACAGGGAACTCACGCGGGAACGCCCTCACGGAATCCTGATAACTACACCTTACCTGTCTCCTGGTGTAGAGGTTAAAAAGGACAGGTGGTGGGAAAGGAAGATGGACGGAACCTTCCCTACTCAAACCGGATTCTATCAAGAGCTTCAGGGAGTTATAAGAGAGGCCCTGGAAAACGAAAGAAGACGCAATAGAGATCTGCTCAGAGGCAAGAAGGATAACAGCGGCCCCGAACTTGTCCTGACGGAAGAAGCCCAAAAGATAAGGGACGAATTCCGAAAGAATCTTGACAAGGATATTAAATGAAAATGAAAAAAATTGCAGCAGATTACGCTTTCACTCTGGACGGCTCCTTAAAGCCGCTGGAAAGGCCCCTTGTCGTCACCGACGAGGCCGGCAATATCCTGTCTGTAGGCCAGTATATAAAGGGAGAACTCAGCGATTTAGACTACCACCGGGGAATCTTGATTCCAGGTATGGTAAATGCGCATTGCCACATAGAGCTATCCCATCTTAAAGGCGTCTTCCGCCAGGCAACCGGAATGAGCGGCTTCATCAACCAGATCAATGCCCTCAGGGAAAGCGTGGATGAAAAAGGCCGCTACGAGGCTATGGAAGCGGAATTCGGTAGTTTCTTCCGTCAAGGAATCGTGGCTGTTTCAGACATAAGTAACTGCAATGAAAGCTATCCTCTGAAGAAAGAATACCGAGACAAGTTATATTTCAGGACCTTCGTGGAACTCTTCGGTACAGAAAAGGAAGAGGCCGAGGGCATTCTGGAAGGCGGACAGAGGATTGCGGACCAGGCAACTGCAATGGGGCTGGATGCTTCCGTAACCCCTCACTCCTGCTACACCATGAGCCCCAAGCTTCTGGAAATAACCGCTAAGCGCGGGCTTGAAAGCGGAAGCATCTCCTATCACAGCCAGGAAAGCCAGGAAGAAGAAGACATGATAGCCAAAGGCTCCGGAGCCCTTGCGGACAACTACAGGGAAAGAGGCCTTTCAACTCCTCCCGTTACAGGCGCAACCGCCCTTGAATACTTCATAGACCGAATCGCCGAGAAAGAAAAGGTAAAGGGAAGAATCAACCTTGTCCACAACGTGGTTATCAGCCAAAAGAGCATAGACAGGGCACTGGAGGCTCTGGAAAGCCCGTTCTTTACCATCTGCCCGCTTTCCAACATATTCATACACAGGCAGCTGCCTCCAATTGACCTGATGAGGAAGAACGGCCTTAAGATTTGCCTTGGAACAGACAGCCTGTCTTCCAACCTTATCCTGGATATGGTCAGGGAGATGGAATGCCTTCAGGAAAACTTCCCGCATCTGGAACTTGGAGAAATCCTATCCTGGGCCTGCACCAACGGGGCGCATCTGCTCGGAAAGGAAGACACTCTGGGAAGCCTCAAGGAAGGCAAGAGGCCTGGCATAGTCCTTCTGGAAAATGCGGAAGGTTTTAGAATAAACTCAAACAGCAAGTCAACCAGACTGATATAAAATGGCTACAAAACTCTTTGAATCTCTGATAGTTGGCCCTATCCACAGCCGCAGGCTCGGTTCCTCCCTGGGAATCAACCTGCTGCCTGAGCACGGCAAAATCTGCTCCTTCGACTGCATTTACTGCGAGTGCGGATGGAACAAAGACCACGAGGATGACAGGACTCTTCCTACCTCCAGACAAGTGGAGAAGGCTCTGACGGAAAAAGCAAAGCAGCTTCACAAAGATGGCGTAAGGGTTGATTCCATTACCTTTTCCGGCAACGGAGAACCAACCATCCATCCGGAGTTTGCAAAGATTGTTGACATTACCCTGAAAGTCAGAGACAAATATCTCAAAGAGGCAAAAGTTTCCGTCCTCAGCAACGCTTCCATGATATGGAAAGAGGATGTCAGAAAGGCGCTTATGAAGGTAGACAACCCTATCCTCAAGATAGATTCCACAGACGAAAGCCTTGTAAGGGCCATCAACCGCCCTAACGCCCGGTACAGCCTTGAGGAAACAATAGAAAACCTCAAGAAGTTTGACGGCAACTTCATCCTCCAGACCATATTCTTCAAGTCAGAGACTTTAGACAGTACCCGCAAAGACCTGGCGGAGAGCTGGAGAAACCTTGTCAGAGAACTCAAGCCAAGGCAGATAATGATGTATACCCTGGACAGGGACACTCCTGCGCAAGGCCTCGTGAAAGCCTCAATGGAAGAAATGAGGGAAATAGCCCTTCCGCTTAAGGAAGAAGGCTTCTGCATAACCATTAACGGAGAAAAGGCATGAGAGCAGTTATCCAGAGAGTTAAACATTGCAGCGTCACCATCGACGGCAAGGTAAAAAGCAGCATCGGCAAGGGAATGCTTGTCCTGCTTGGCGTAGGAGAAGACGACAATGCAGAAGACATAGATTATCTGGTAAAAAAGATTTCCAACCTCAGAATCTTCGACGACGAGAATGGAGTAATGAATATCTCCGTAATGGACGACGGCGGAGACATTCTGGTTGTCAGCCAGTTCACCCTGATGGCTTCAACCCACAAGGGAAACCGCCCTTCATATATCAAGGCGGCAAAACCGGAAATCTCAATCCCTCTCTACGAGGAATTCACAAGGAGGCTTAAGGAAGCCACAGGAAAAGATATCCCTACCGGAGAGTTTGGAGCGGATATGAAGGTTGAACTGCTCAACGACGGCCCTGTAACAATAATAATGGACAGCAAACAGAGAAATTTCTAAAAAATACATAACATGAAAGAACTGATCGAAAAGTACAATCTTAGCATCAATGCGGAAGATCTTGAAAAGGAACTCGTTGAAATAAAGGCAGAAGCCGCCTCCAACATAAATAAGGAAAACCTCAAGATTGCCCTTGGAGCCATCGACCTGACAAGCCTCCACACTTCAGACACTCCGGAATTCATCACAAAGTTCACCGATAAGGTCAACAAGTTCAAGGCCGCCTACCCGGACTATCCGCTTCCGGCATCCATCTGCGTATATCCGAATTTCGCCAAGACCGTTAAGGAAACCCTCAAGGAAGAGGGAGTTGGCATAACCTGTGTAAGCGCCTGCTTCCCTTCATCGCAGAGTTTCCTGGATGTCAAGGAACTGGAGACAAGGCATGCGGTTGAAGACGGAGCTACTGAGATAGACATTGTGCTTTCTCACAATTCTTTCGTTGCCGGCCATCTGGATGAAACCAGAAAAGAAATCGCTGCCCTGAGAAAAGTCACTGAAGGCAAGACCCTGAAAGTCATACTGGAAAGCGGAGCTCTCCAGACCGGATACCCTACTCTCCAGGAAGGTGTCGAGGCCATCGCCGAGGCATCTCTTCTGGCCCTCGAAGAAGGCGCTGACTTCATCAAGACTTCCACCGGAAAGCAGGAGCCAAGCGCCACCCCAATAGCAGCCCTTGTGATGTGCAAGTGCCTGAAAGCCTTTATGGAAAAGACCGGAAAGCGCAGGGGATTCAAGCCTGCCGGCGGCGTCTCCTCTTCAGAGGACGCCATCCTATATCTCACCATCGTAGAAAAGACTTTGGGAAAGGAAAACCTTGCTCCAAAATACTTCCGCATAGGAGCCAGCAGCCTTGCCAACAAGGTCCTCACCTCCCTGGAAGGCCAGCCAGTAAAGTTCTATTAGCGGGGCATTTTTAAGTTTCTATAAAAGCTTGAGAAGTGCTTCGGCACCGCTTTTGGAAAGAGTAAGCTCAAGTTCCTTTTGGGCGGAGTTTTCAGACCGGAAAAAACAGATTTGCTTTTGAGGATTGAGGCGGTAAACTTTACTGATATTGACAATTGTACTACGGTCAATCCGCTTGAACACATTACCGGGCAGTCTTTTTTCTAAAGACAGCATGCTTTCCAAAATCAAATCCTGTCCATCGAATGTTACAATAGTTGTATAGTTTCCTTCTGCCTTGAACCAGGCTATACTATCTGGATTTAAAAACAGTTTGGAGTTGACAGCCTTGAAACTCAGTTTTCCGCGCTCGGGTTCCTGATGAATGGCCAAGATCTCAGCCCTTTTAATAACCTTTGCAATAGCCTGTGCAAGTTCCGGCTTTCCTATTGGTTTTACCAAATAATCCACAGCGGACAACTTAATTGCACCCAACAGATAATCACTGTCCGTAAAAGCAGTTGTAAAGATGACAAAAGGCAAGTCTATGGTCTGACTGAGATCTTCCAAAAGTTCCAGGGAGTCAGCACCAGCAAGCTGAATATCAAGAAAAAGAAGGTCTGGACGTAACCGGAGAATACTTTGTCTAGCCTCGCAATATGTTTCACAGGAATCCACCACCTCAACCATATCTGTGAAATCTTCGAGCTTTTTCAGAAGAGAAAGCCTTGGCAGACGTTCATCCTCAACTACGATTGTTCTCAGCTTTTTCATATCATTTTCAATACTTGTAATCAGCCGGTATCCATATTTCGAAACGCGTTCCAGAGGCCTGGCCCCGATTGTCTGTCAAGTCAGTAACAGACTGAATAATATGGTGGCGATTTGTCTGGTTGTAAAACTTTATCTGCTGACTCAGAATCTTGAGGCCCTGCCTTGTGGAATAACCACCCGAACGGGCAGCCTCTGAGCGTCCTACTCCATTGTCGCTGACTGAAAGCAGCACATAGCAGACGCCATCCAGGGTTTTATTGACAACGTCCACTTTTATCTCTCCTGTTCCCGCTTTGGATGAAATTCCGTGTTTGACGGCATTTTGGCAATATGTGTGGAGCAGCATGTTAGGGATTTGCTGTTCGCGTTTCACGTCAGGTGCAACTGAAATACTGTACTGAAGCCTTTCTCCAAAGCGCAATTTCTCCAGTTCCAGATAATTACGGACATAATCCACTTCTTCCGCCACAGAACGGGAAGGCCGGTCTATCTCAGACAGCGTCTGGTTGGTGAAATCGGAGTAAAGTTTCAGATAATGAGAGGCCTCATCCGCAGATTTGTTAAGAATGAAATACTCAATTCCGGCAAGAACATTCGAGTGGAAATGAGGAATAGACTTCAAACGGACAGCCTGAAGCTGAAGATCTTTCTGCCTTTTTTCCCTTTCCAGAGCAAGCATCTGTTTCCTGGTCTTACGAAGATGAAACCAGCGGGCCAGTTGCCAGACTATGGCGGCAAGTAACACTATGGCAATTATCCATACCCACCAGCATTTCCAGAATGGAAGAGGAGCCTCTACAACCGTTTGGCTCTGATTGTCGCTGAGCAAATTATCAGGATTGAAAGATGTCATTCCCTCAAGTCCGGCCAGATAAACAGTTCCTTCTTCGTTTTCAGCCATCGGTCCCATTAGCGGCTCTATCATTGTAAATCCGTTATTGGAATCAAACCAATGAATATCACTTGTCACTCCACAATCGCTGAGCCTACATACCATTAGTCCATCTATTGCAGCTACTATCAGGTTATTATCTCTAGATATATGAACGGAGCGTATTTCATGTCCATAGAGAACAGGAGACAATTCTTTCATCCACCGCTGATTGGCACCTTCAATGCAAAACAGAGAATCTGCAATAGAATAGCATACCAGTCCATTGCTGTTGGAGGCCATTGCTGTAATTATCTGGCTTCCTGTCGTATTCTTAGTCTTTACAAATGAAGGGGTGTCAGTATCCCATTCTTCCAGACAAAAAAGCCCGAGATTTCCACTCACCCAAAGACGTCCTGTCCCATCCCATACTGCACACCACGGACGGCCAATCCGGGAAGTCAGTGTATCCAGTCTGCAACTTCCAGGATTGTAGGAAAGGATGCTGCTTCTAGTACCTATTATAAGTAGACTATCCGCACCATAAACAAACCTGTAGTCGTCATGAGGAAGGCCTAACCAACTGAATGAATCTTCCTGTATTATAGCAATATCGCCATTCCCGGAAAGATATGCCTTACCGTTCAGCACGGCAGTTCCAGGATAATAAAAGTTTCCCTCAAGCGAATCCAGCACATTTCCATCCAATATTGCCCTTCCATTAAGAGTTCCCATCACAAGATGTCCGTTGCACACTGCCAAAGCCCTGACTATGTCGTTTTCGTCATTCAGGCGGTGGTTTACAAAATCACAGTGAAAGAAACAATATGCGCCCTGATATGTTGCTAGCCACAGTCTATCCCATTTATCTATGAACAGACATCTAATCAAGTTGAAACCGGAAGCCAACTTGTGCATCTGCAACCCTCTGTCATCATACAGATAAATGCTGTGAGAGTCTGCCATTAACAATTGCCCCTTCCGGTTCTGTCTGACAGACAGGCCATAATCGGGAGCATCAAAGCAGAACGGGAAACGCATCTCAAGGCTGTCATAGCCAACAAGATAAACCCCGTCCGAAGCAAGGGCAAACAGCTTGTCGGCAACTCTTGCCAGAGAAAATATGTCATCTTTATCTGAAAATCTTCTGACCTGCCCCTCCTCAGCGATGTAAAGGCCCTTCGGGGTAGGTACATATACCCGGGAAGAGTCTATGAAAATCTTCCGGTCTGGTGTCATGGCATCCAGCACAGGGGCATCCAGTACACGTTCCATTCCATCATTGTTAAGGCGACACAGTACCCTTCCCTGTTCCTGTTTATCTTCCAAGAGCAGATAGCCATTTGGCAAATCCATTGCATTCAGGTTATTCAGAAGAAGGTTCCCGTCCGGATCGACAGGAATCTGGACAATCTTGGACCCTTTGGTTCTCCATTGCCTGACAAATCCCAGAGCCCTTAACTGGGAATCCACCTCCTGAAAAGAAACAATATTCTCACGCCTGCCTGCCAGAAAAGGAGTTAGACTGCGGCCATCATATCTTACAAATCCAGATAAAGTACCTATGTAGATGTAACCTTTGGAATCTTGCCAAATAGTTTCTGTCTGCATTTGCGGAAGGCCGTCAAGTGTAGTGAAGCGGCGGTAACTCAGACTGCTTTCCATTACCGGAGAAGCTGATAGCCTGCTAAAGAGTAAAAGCCAAAGAATCAAAAAAGAGTATCGTTTCCAAGTTCTCATCAATTGCAAATTTATGGATTTTATACCTACATGGACTTCGTCAAGCAAATAGCAGGTTTCATCAGCCTCTGCCCTCACTTTGTCAAAAACACAATACAGATAGTCTTGAATCCCTCTAACTATCTGTAATTTTGTTTAAAACAAAACATCCACAGAATATGAAGAAAAAAGAGTATGAAACACCGGCCATTTGCGTAATGGTTGTCGAGATGGCTGATCTAATAGCAGCCTCTGAAAGAGGTTCTATTCACAATTATGATAACGAAGATGACGCATGGGAGGACGAAGCATGAAAAAGATTAACACTTTAGCCAGTGCTGTATCTGTGATACTTGCATTCACGGCTTGCAGCGGTATTGGTCTTCAGAAAGACGAACCAGTTTCTTCTGCAAAAGAGGAAATCGAATCTCCAAAAGTATGGAAGGCAAGCATAAAAGCCACAAAAAGCAGTGATGATGCTAAAACTAAGGCTCTCAACGAGGTTGGCGGCAGTCTGAACGCCTTCTGGGAAGCGGGTGATGTTGTCTATATTTCTGACTCAAATTACGAATACGGTAGTTTGACTGCGCAAAGTGGTGGTTTAAACACCACCTTGTCTGGAACTATCACAAGAACAATGAAAGTTGGCAAAACCTATACTCTGCGATACCTCCAGAAGGGTCAGGATTATCTCTATCTTCCAAACCAAAAAGGAACTCTGGAAGATATAGCAAAGAATCACGATATGTCTGAAGCCACTGTAACGGTAAAGATCATAGACGGAGATAACATTGTTTTTAACGAGTCCGAAGTACAGTTTGAGAGTAAAATCAGCATTACCAAATTTACTTTCAACACAAACATAAAAAACGTGACCATATTCTCCTCTAACCTCAAGACATACGTCCGCCCTGGCTACAGCGCAAATTATGGGTTTGTTGATGTAAACACAACTGAAGAAACTTCTACTGTCTATGTGGCAATGTCTTATCTGGAGGCAAAGAAAGCCGTATTCTTGTTCATGGCCAAGAGTGCGGACGGCACCTACTTTACAGCTGCCAAGAAAGTTCAACTGGAAAACGGAAAGTATTACAAGACAAACGTTAATCTCCAGGCTATGCCGGATTATGTCGATTTAGGAATTGACAGAGACGGGCATTCCGTATGCTGGGCCACAAAGAATCTTGGATCAACCCGTCCTGGAGGAGCCGGTACTTATTATGCCTGGGCAGAAACTTCATCTAAAACCACATACTCTTGGGACAACTATGCTTATGGTTCTTATTCCTGGATAACCAAATATGATCCGGACCGTCCAGACCAAGGTGTAGTAGATGGGCTTGCATCCCTGCTTCCGGAAGACGATGCTGCAACCCAAAGCCTTGGAGATGGATGGAGAGCTCCAAGCCTTAACGATTTCAACGATCTTCTAAACGCCTCCAATGTGGAAAAGATATTGTCATATGCAGATGGAAGATGGGGTTATTGTTTTCATAGTATAATAGATGGTTATGCCAGCAAATTTATTTTCATGCCGGTTTATGGGTACTACAAGGAAGCTAGCTTTACTGATGGAACCTATGGTTACTACTGGACCAACAAAATAGACCAGATGTCATGGACTTCATCCTCTTTTGCCAATGTCCTGAAGTTCTCAAATAGCTATTATTCCAGCCCTGAAACATCAAGAATGGAACGCGCTTATGGACTGTTAATCAGACCCGTATATATACAATAGAAACAAAAACTGCCATGAAAAGGAATATAAAGATATTTTATGAAGCCCCAACGGTGAGGGTTCTCGAGATTAAACAGGAAGGTATCATCTGCGTTAGCGGAGATCCCGAGTATAATGGATTTGGCGATGAAGAAGAAATGTAAGGAGGGAACAGAACTATGAAAAAGGCACTGATAATTATGGCTGCAGTAGCCATGGGGGGCGCATCCTGCAACAAGGAAAGCCTTGACACCCCTGCAATAGAAGAAAACATAATAACTCCAACAGAAATTGTCTTCGAACTTTCTGCCAAACATCCTGATGGTACCTCTACCAAGGCAGTGAAGACCGGCTGGGAGAACGGTGATGTCATATTTGTATTCTTAAATAATGTAGCCGCTCCAAAATATTTGAAGATGAGCTTTGACGGTTCTGCTTGGAGCACAACCCAGATGAATGGCGCAACCGAAGAATCACTTGGCCTTGAAGAAAATGCGACAGGCAGTATGCGTGCTGTCTTTCTGCCTTTCGGCAATGCCGAAACAGTGTCGGCCAATGGAACCGATTTTTCCTTCGGAAAGGTTTACAACACCTATTATCTGACAGCTACTCTCGATTATACTGTTAAAGATGGAAAAGTGAACGGAAATTTTGACATGAAGATTCCTCAGGGTTATATTCAGTTCTTTCTGGATGATGCAGACGCGTCTCCCATTACAGAGATTGAACTCCGCGAACCACACCTGACTCCCCAAGGTATAGCTTCCATTACTGCCAACGGAACCATCAAGCTAACCAATGTAGCCCATGGTGCTCCTCTTAAGGGCTATGTCTATGATAAAAATGTTAAGGAAACCGGAGAATCGAAGGGATGGCTATTCAGCGGAATTCTGGCTAACGATGCACGAAATACCGCCACCGACTACCACTTCACATTGGTGAAAGGCGGTTTTTCAGGTGACTATTATCATAAAGAATTCTCCGGGAAAACCTTTTATAGGGGAGAGTCTGCAGGCCGTGCCCTCAAACTCCCGGCTATAGATAGCTGGACTGCCTACACAGATTTCATACCTGTTGACTTGGGATGCGACAGCCATTTGGGCGGAAAAGAATACAAACGAGTTTACTGGGCCAACCGTAACTTGGGTGCCACATCTGACAACGGAGCTGAATCTTTAGGCGATTTCTTCGCCTGGGGAGAACTTGAACCATACTATGAAGACGGCTATGCGAGGGAAACTCCGGGAACGCATTGGAAAGATGGCAAGGATAACGGATATGCGTGGGCTTCCTACTCCGTCTTCAACCCAAGCGGAGATGGCGCTACATTCACAAAGTATACTGGTGACGATTATTCAACTCTACAACCTTCAGACGATGCAGCAACCCAAACTCTTGGCGGCCTCTGGCGCATTCCGACAAGCACAGACTGGAAGTGCCTGTATTATACCCTGAAAGAAGAACACGATGATGGTGTTGTCAGCCAAGAGGTTTCTACACTCCTAAGCTGGACATTCAACAGCAGTGGCACTGCCGGATATACCATCACCAGCAATGTAGCGGACTGCGCGGGTAATTCAATTTTCCTGCCTCTGTCTGGCCGTCGCAGCAATATGAACTTGTATGTCTATAAAACCAATAAAGAAAAGGGGCAATACTGGTCATCTACCCTATACTCTACCTCGGAAATTTGGAACCCTTCCAGTATAGTTTACAATCCAGAGTATGCCTTTGCAGCATCTATTGACAGGCCTTCAGATACCGGTCAAGGTCCTCTAATTATCGGCAACAATGCACGCAACACCGGACGCACTATCCGTCCAGTAATGGACTAAAAGGTTATTGACCGCCTAGCAGATTATGCTCTGTTGCAAAGCGGCATTTTGCGCGTATTGAACGCTCGTCCTCAAAACCGTAAACAAAGCATACCATTGAAGGCCAACCAGTAAATTAGCTAAGATTATTTGCTATTAATAAAAAACTTCATACTTTTGCAGTGGGAAATAAACCGCATTAGGGATGAGGTATTTCGCTAAGTGCAAAGCCCCCGCCTCGAGCCTCACCGAAAGGTAAACATCCTTTGCGTATTCCTGGGGCAAATATAAATGGATGCCAATTAGGCATCCATTTTTTGTTATGTATCTACAGTAGTTATGCAATATTGAACCTTCTCGTGATTCCGTCTTCTAACCCCTACAGTCATCCTGACTGTTCCTATTCCAGGACATTCATATGTCATAACCAACATCTTTTCAAACTGTTTCTGGTTTGCGTTTTTCTTAGGTCGGACAGTTGCCACTTTCCTGGCTCCAGTCAGAATAGCATCCAACTGCAAAACGGCAAGTGTGGACAGATAAGTTCTTGATGCATGAGTACAAGTCTCCGTTATAGAAACATAGCGGATATTAATGTACTCTTTTAAAGAAAGATTAAAACTCCTCTGAAGTGGATTCTGAAGTTTCCACTCACGATAATAATTAGAGATTATTTTTCTCCGAGCCACAATATCTTCCGGAGAATTACCTGTCGGTATGTTTGGAATCGCACTCATATCTTTCATCACAGCAAGCTGTATCTAAAACAAAAAGGCACTTCAGTCAATTGTGAAATGCCTTTATCAAATGACCTCTGCCAAGAATTTGGTGAAGTCTCATAACTTGCTGATACAAAGATATGATTTATTATTATTCCAGCAAAAGAATTAGTTTAATATCTCCTCGGCGACGGCGTTGATGAGCCTGCCGCGGAAAGTATCGGATCTGCCGGCATCGATGCAGTACTCCCAGTACATTGCGCCCAGCAGATTATGCTCTTTTGCAAAGCGGCACTTGGCGCGTATAGACTGCTCGTTTTCAAAGCCATAGACAAACTTGCCTGTTGAATCGGCGATATAAGGAACCTGGGCAATTTCATCCCATACTTCCTGATAGCCTTCTCCCGGATCTCCGGTCTCCCAGAACTGAGGCTGGAGCGGATATTCCACTCCACCGCCACTCTTTCCGTAGAACGGCATCCCAAGGACAAGTTTTCCGGGATCCAGTCCGGCTGCAATATGCATCATTACAGCCTCTTCTGATGTGCACTGGCCTGCAACTTTGCTCTCCAGGGGATTCTCCTCTCCGCTCAATTTGGAGGCAAAACGCCTGAAATAATCCTGGTTCAAAATCACCGGAGTCTGATACATCTGTCCATATTGCTGGGCAACTGCAGAATCAGAAGGATAATCCATAAAGCCGAAGCCCATCCTCAGATTACCGATAAGGCTGTCTCTGAGCAATTCCACCTCAAACCTCTTCAGCGGAGCGTGGTGAAATGGAGCCACGGCCATATCGTAACTCATTATGTTGTAGAAATCTATGTAAGGATCTACCGCCTTGAAGTCTATGAATCTTGCCGTGGAGATGGTGGCAATGGTAAGGAGCCTGTCCTCTCCCAAAGCTTCCCGAAGTTCCTTTACCCATAGGGAAAAGTTGTCTATATCTTTCTCAGAAGAAGAAATCCCTGCCACGCCGCTGGAAGGATATTCCCAGTCCAGGTCTATCCCGTCAATCCCGTACTCCTCCAC
>JAFYZX010000029.1 GCA_017548505.1 Bacteroidales bacterium
AGCACGGTAAAAAAGACATTCTCCGCTGGAGAAGAAACCATCTTGTTGAATTCGGCGGAAAAATCAGTGGTGGATGTAAACACCATCCCTACAGATTTTATGAAATAGTCTATGGTCCATCCGCCCACAACAACATAGAAAGAGAGCAGTATTACACAGGTGATAACGGCAAGTGTTCCAGTGTGTTTCCACGCAGTTCCAGGTGCAAGTTTCTTAAACGCTCCGAAGGTATTGGCCTGGCTTCGTCTTCCTATCACGAACTCGCACACCATAATAGGCATGCACAGGAAAACAATGCATAGAAGATATATGATGATGAACGCGGCGCCTCCGTTTGTTCCCACAAGGTACGGGAATCTCCACAGGTTACCCAGTCCGATAGCGGAACCCACCAGAGCCAGAATAACCCCAAGATTACTCCTGAAACTATCTCTTTGCTTTTCTGCCATAAACTATAAACTGAAAATCTATGTTGTTTTCTTCGTCGTGAAGAACGGATGATTTTTCAAGAACGGTCCAGAGCTTTTCATCTATTTCAGGGAAGAAGGCATCTGCATCTTCCGCCTCTGCGAAGATCTTTGTAACATACAGCCTGTGAGCATATTTAATCGCTGAGGCATACACGCTTGCGCCTCCAATTACAAAATATTCTTCCTTTCTTTTTCTCCTCAGCGATTTGAGCAACGCATCAAGATTTTCCGCCTTTTCAACATTAGGATTGTTGAAACTGGCGGATTTTGAAACAACGATATTCTTTCTTCCCGGAAGCGGACGGCCTATGCTCTCGAATGTTTTCCTTCCCATTATCACAGGATGCCCCATGGTGACCTTTTTGAAATATTTAAGGTCCTCGCTTATGTGCCAGAGAAGATTGTTATCTCTTCCGATGGCGTTGTTTTGGGCTATTGCAACTATAATGGAAATCATACGGCAACAGGGGCTTTAATTGCAGGATAAGGATCATACCCCACAAGTTCAAAATCTTCGTATTTGAAAGAGAAAATGTCTTTCTGGTCTCCGTGGATCAGCATCTTTGGAAGAGGATGCGGAGTTCTTGACAGTTGCTCTTTAACCTGCTCGAAATGATTGAGATAGATGTGGGTGTCTCCAGTAGTGTGGATAAAGTCTCCGAGCTCAAAGTGCATCACTTTTGCAATCATCATCGTAAGCAGGGCGTATGATGCAATGTTGAACGGAACACCAAGAAAGGTGTCCGCACTTCTCTGATATAACTGGCAGGAAAGTTTATTGTCTGCAACATAAAACTGGAATAGGCTGTGACAAGGAGGAAGGGCCATCTTGTCTATCTGAGCCACGTTCCAGGAAGAGATGATTATGCGGCGCGAATCCGGATTGTTCTTCAGCATATCCATAACGTTCTGCAGCTGGTCTATGGTCTGTCCGTTTCCGCAGTCCCATCTTCTCCACTGCGCGCCGTAAACCGGACCGAGCTCTCCGTTCTCGTCGGCCCACTCGTCCCAGATGCTTACACCGTGATCTTTGAGATACTTGATATTGGTATCTCCGTTGATAAACCACAAAAGCTCGTATATGATTGATTTCAAATGGACTTTCTTGGTGGTAAGCAGAGGAAAACCATCGTTGAGATTAAATCTCATCTGATGGCCGAAGATGCTCTTTGTTCCCACTCCGGTGCGGTCTTTCTTTACCACACCCTTATCCATTATCTCCCTGAGTAAATCCAAATATTGCTTCATACGTACAAATTTACTCAAAAAGATGTTATCCTAAGCAGGATGGGAAGGTGGTCGCTGGCGCCGGCGGTAAAGCGGGGTCCGGTAAATGTTCTTTTTGTCTTTGCCCCGAGATATTTTTTGTCCGTTTGGAGAAGGTGCGGGAATGTGAGGACTTGAACTTTTGCCTTTACCGTTTTTGATGAAAGAAACTGGTCCAGCATTTCCCATTTGCCTTTGTATTTGTGAGTTCCGGAGATTGCGGCATGGTTTCTTTTCAGGGAATCCTTTAGCCTCAGCGAGAGGTTTTCAAGGGATTGGTGCGGAAAGGGGTTGTCGTTGAAATCCCCCATTGCAATAATCTTGGCTTGCGGGTTTGAGGCTTGAATTGAATCAACGTGACCGTTGAGAAGGAGTGCGGCTTCCTGTCTTTTTGGAGCGGATTTCTTCTCTCCGCCGAGCTTGGAGGGCCAATGATTAACATAGATATGAACAGTATCGTTGATAACTTGTGAATAAAGCTTTGCGTAAAGGATGTCTCTTGTTTTGAAAGACCGGATTCTGAGGAAGGCGGTATCAAGGATTTTGATTTCTTCCCTGCGATACAGAAGCGCCACGTCTATTCCTCTGGAATCCGGTGAATCTTTGTGGATTATGCCGTAGTTGAGCCTGGAAAGCGGAGTGTCGTAAAGCAGGTTTTTAAGAGTTTTGAGGTTCTCCACCTCGCAGAGTCCGATTATCGAAGGGTATGCTCCTTCGTTGTCCTTGACTGCGATGATGGTTTTTGAGATTAGGTCCCGTTTTGCACGGAAGCGTTTCCAGGTAACTGTTTTCGGATTTTCCTGAAGATTTTCCCCTTTCTGGGGATAAAAGAAGTTTTCAAGGTTCCAGAACATTACCAGAAAGGTTACAAGGCCTGCAAGTTTTTCCATTTTTTCGGGCAAAAATAGCGGAGAGGCTTTTGAGGCGGATGCCAAACGGTAAAATTGACCGTGTCCGCCCCCCCAGGTTTTTCCGTTGAGGCTCTTTTTGCTAAATTTGCAAGGTTTTAAACGAGAAAGAAATGTCTGTAAAATGTGGCATAGTGGGTCTTCCGAATGTTGGGAAGAGCACGCTTTTCAATTGCATAAGTTCAGCAAAGGCAGAGGCGGCCAATTTTCCGTTCTGCACCATCAATCCGCAGATAGGGTCTACGGCAGTTCCGGACAAGAGGCTGGAAACTCTGGTAGAGATGGTGCATCCGAGGAATGTGGTTCCGGCAACCGTGGAGATTGTGGATATCGCCGGATTGGTGAAGGGCGCAAGCCGCGGAGAAGGTCTTGGAAACCAGTTCCTTGCAAATATCAGGGAAACTGATGCCATTCTGCACGTGCTGCGCTGCTTTGACGATCCGAACATCGCTCACGTGGACGGAAGCGTGGATCCTGTACGTGACAAGGAGGTCATTGACACCGAACTTCAGCTGAAAGACCTTGAAACAGTGGAAAACCGCCTGGCAAAAGTTGGAAAGCAAGCAAAAATGGGAGCGGACAAGGAAGCCCAGAAACTCTGCAATGTGCTGGAGAGGTACAAGGAAGTGCTGGAAAGGGGAGAGAATGCACGCAGCGTGACTTTTGACAAGCCTGATGACATAAAGCTCGCCAAGAGCCTGTTCCTGCTTACGGCTAAGCCTGTGATGTATGTCTGCAATGTGGATGAGGCAAGTGCGGCCAAGGGAAATGCATACGTAGATGCCGTAAGAGAAGCGGTTAAGGACGAAGGGGCTGAAATTCTGGTGCTTGCGGCAAAGATAGAGTCAGACATCGCGGATATGGAATCATACGAGGACAAGATGATGTTCCTGCAGGATCTTGGGCTTCAGGAAAGCGGTATCGTGCGTCTGGTCCAGAGCGCATACAGGTTGCTCGGGCTGCAGACTTACTTCACGCAGGGAGAGCCGGAAGTGCGTGCCTGGACCTTCAGGAAAGGCGACAAGGCACCTCAGGCAGCCGGAGTGATCCACTCGGATTTCGAGAAGGGATTCATCAGGGCAGAGGTTATAAAGTTCGACGATTTTGTCAAGTACGGAAGCGAAAGCGCATGCCGCGCAGCCGGAAAACTGGCCACGGAAGGCAAGGAATATGTGGTCCAGGACGGCGATATTATGCACTTCCTGTTCAACGTTTAGGTTTTTTTTATACTTTTGTAGCCCTTGTGCCCACGGGCACGGGTACATTATTAAGTAAATTTTAGATTTTTAGATTATATGGCAGTTCTTGAGAAAATGCGTAAAAAGATGGGAGTTTTCATTTCCATCGTTATCGCGATTGCGTTGCTGGCATTCATTGTTAATCCGGACGATCTCCAGAGGGTGATGTCCATGTTCTCTTCCAGGTATGATGTTGGAAAGGTTGCCGGAAAGAGTATCAATCAGCAGGAATTCAGCAAGAGAGTAGAATATTACAACAACATCGCCAAGCTTACCGGCGCAAGCACAGGCAGCAGCGAGGAGGAAAGCGAAAGGGCAAACAACGAGGCCTGGAACAGTTATGTTGCAGACAATGTCCTGATTCCTGCCTGCGAAAGGGCTGGCATCAAAATCGGCGAGGCTGAAATAGAGGATATGTGCGGCGGAGTGGACATTTCCCCTGTGCTAAGAAACGAGAGGGCTTTTGTGGACGAAAACGGAATGTTCAGCAAGGATCAGTTCCAGAATTTCATCCAGAATATAGACCTGGATGAGACAGGACAGCTTGCCGCATACTGGGGATATCTGGAAAACAACATGATGCAGGAGAGGATGTTCACAAAGTACGCTGCAATGATAGCCAAGGGATCTGTTGCCAACAAGCTTCAGGTAAGGAGAGAAATCGCAGAGAACAACAACTCCTACGATGTTGATTTCGTGATTCTCCCGATATCATACGAAAGAGACACCACAATCAGGGTTTCCAACGAGGAAATCAAGAAATATTACGAGCAGATTCGTCCGGCTCTCAAGAAGGTTGAGACCAGAGACGGAGAGGTTATAGTTCTTCCAATCGAGCCGTCTGAAAAAGACGTGGAGGCAGCCAAGGCAGAGATAGAGAAACTCTATGAGGAATTCCAGACTCTCCCTGATGCCGACATGAAGGCTTTCATTGCAAGGAATTCAGACACTCCTTTCAACGATCTTTTCTTCAAGAGCGACGAGCTGAAAGACGTTTCTTCTATTCTCGCCGATTTCGCGGCAGAGAAGAAGGCCGGGGACTTCCTTGATATCCAGCACTATGACAACCAGTTCGTATCTGCAAAGATTCTGGAGGTTGCTTCCAGGCCGGATTCCGTATTCCTGAAATACATCCCTGTTGCAGACGAGAAGATGGCAGACAGCATCATCTCTGTTCTAAAGGGCGGAGCAGATTTCACCGCTCTTGCCGCACAGTATGTCCAGGCACAGAGAGGCAGCGAGCCGGGAACCATCGGATGGGTTACCGAGCCTATCGTCTATGCAAATCTCCCGCAGGGCTTTATGCAGGCCTTTGCCGCAAAAGCCGGAGATCTGTTTACAGTTGACGTAAACGGAGCTCCTGTAATTGCAAAGGTTGACAAGCAGACCAAGCCTGTAAGAAAGGTTAAGGTTGCCGTTCTTTCCAGGAACGCCACCCCAAGCCAGGAGACATTCTCCAATGTTTACGCTGAGGCCGGAAAGGTTCTGGACGCAGCCGCAAAGAATATTGCCAAGATGGAAGACTACGCTTTTGCAAACCATCTTGACGTTGTTCCGGCAAACGGCATTATCGGAGGCCTCAAGAACATTGGAAGCTACGACAACATGAAGGAAGTAACCCGCTGGCTGTTTGACGCCAAGGAAGGCGATATCTCGGAGATTATCTCTATTCAGAACAAGTATTATGCAATTGCTGCCCTGAAGAAGATACATCCTGCCGGATATGCTTCTGTAGAAGATATGTCTTCTCAGCTGAAAGAGTACCTGACCGTAAAGAAGACCATCGAGAAGATGGCTCAGGACTGCAAGGCAAATGTAGGAGAAGCTACAGATCTTGAGACTGTTGCAGAAAAACTCAACACTACTGTAAGCAACATCAGCGATGTTACTTTCTCCTCCCTGAACTCCGGACAGCAGCTTGATCCTATGTTCATAGGACAGATCGCAAAGGCCGGCGCCGAGGGCAACAAAAACATCGTGGGACCTGCCATCGGATCTCTGGGAGTTTACTACTTCCAGATCCGCGACAGCAAGATGGGCGCTTTCTACACTGAGAGCGACGCCCAGAACAAGGCGGACAATGCAGTCTATTCAATCCTCAACGTCCTTCCACAGGTAATGTGCAACGACGCTGACGTGGTTGACCAGCGCTACAAATTCTACTAGGATTCTAGTTCAGGATTTTAACACTGACGGTTTCTATCCTCATCTTGGAAGTCTTGAGGACGGTGAAGGAGATATTCCCTATGCGGAATGTCTCATTTTCTTTTGGAATGCAGCCTATGTTGTAAAGAATCAGGCCCGCCAGAGTCTCGTATGCATCGTCTTCCGGAAGGGATAGTTCATGGCGGCGGTTGATGTCCTTGACGTCCAGGCGGGCGGAGAACACCCATTCCCTGTCTGATACTTTCTTTTCCACAAATTCGTTGCGGTCCAGCTCGTCTTCTATCTCGCCGAAGATTTCCTCTATCAGGTCTTCAAGGGTAATGATGCCCTCGGTGCCGCCGTATTCGTCGTTGACCACGACGATATTCTCCTTTCTGGAGGTCATCTTCTCCAGAAGGGTGCGGGCGTCCATATCCATAGGAACGTGGGTTATAGGACGCAGGATATCGGATATGGAGTTTTTCTTTCCCTGAAGAAGGTCCTTTGAGAGTACATATCC
Source organism: Bacteroidales bacterium (assembly GCA_017548505.1). Classification (GTDB taxonomy): domain Bacteria; phylum Bacteroidota; class Bacteroidia; order Bacteroidales; family UBA932; genus Egerieousia. The sequence goes on from JAFYZX010000029.1 coordinate 6,548, forward strand.
GATAATGTCGTCCATTGTTTCCCTATAGACAACTATTCTGGAATAGCCCGTATCCACAAAAAGGCTCAGAAGCTCGTCGATGCTGTCTTCTATGTCTATGGCCACGATTTCCGTTCTCGGAATGAGGCATTCCTTGATCTTGGTGGAAGAGAAATCCATCGCGTTCTGGAAAATCTCTATGTCTGAAGGCACATCATCCCCCTGTGCGTCCTCTACTTCTTCGCTGAGGTTGAGAAGATCCTCCGTATCGAATTTTCCATACTGCTGTCCTGTTGCCTGAAGAGTCTTCGGCTTCTTCCCGATAATAAGGCAGGAAAGGCGGTTCGTAAGCCAGGTCAAAGGCCAGAACAGCCAGTAAAAGAAGAGGATAACCCTATAAAGGGAGGAGAAAACCTTGTTGGCGTTGAGAAGGCAGAGAGCCTTTGGAAGATATTCCGCCGTAACCATCACGATGGCGGTGGCCACAACGGTTTCAATGATTATAATCAGCGATGTGGAATTTGTTATATGGGCCCTGAGGAACGGATTCAGCAAATTGGCTGCCGCTATACTGTAAACGACAACAAAAATGTTGTTGCCCATAAGAAGGGCCGAGATAAGGTCATTCTCGTTGCGGATGAATCGGTCCATCGCTATGGCGTATTTCTTTCCCTCCTTCTTGTCCAGAGCAACCTTGAGGCGGTTGCAGTGGAGGAAAGCCATCTCATACCCGGAAAAAAGGGCGCAGAAGCAAAGCGCTACTATGACAATGATTATGTTGTATATCATTACTTGCTGTCTTTACCCTTGACCTTCAGGTCCGCCCCTATCTTGGATGGATCCAGTATGGGACCTATGAAGTTTGCCGTATCCACATACAGGGAGTCTTCCGCTATCCTGGTAAAGGAATCAAACGGACGGCGAATCTCGGCATTGCGGGCCTGCTCGTCGCTCTCCAGTCCATAACCCTGCATAAAGCCCTGGGGAGAAGCCATTTCCACAAAGCAATCCGTGTATATTTTGTGATTGAAGCGGTCCCAGTAGAGAGTGTCGGTCTTCATGGTCTGGCCGTTGATGTAGTTGGTTATCACCACATCGCCGAACACTTCCCATTCTTCAGACTGGTCCTTTAGCACGGAGTGGCGGGCCTTCTTGGCGGTTATGCTGGTTTCCAGATTGCCGTCGTTATATGAAAACACGTAGAATCCGGAAGGGAACAGCTCGTATGAAAGGCTGTCCATTTCATACTTTTCCATTCTCGGAGCCTCCACCCTAAGCGTCTGTTCCCCGTTCACGCTTTGGTAGGCAAGTATGCTGTCTCCCACCTGGCGCGGAGCGGTGCTCATGTCTATCTGGTCCGTAACCTCCGTCTTGGTGCTGCAACCCTGCAGAAAAGAGAAAGCAGCAGCAACCCAGATGAGTGCCGCTGCCCTTTCCGCTATATGACGGAGATTCCTTGACATAAATCCCTTGACGGTTTACTTGAGTGTCCTTACTGTTGTGGAAGCGCTCATTCCGCCGCAGGAGATGGAATATCCCTTGCCGTCTGTAAGGTCATACATGAAGGCATCCTGTGCAGTAGGGAAGTAGTTGCGGTATCTTGCAATAT
>JAFYZX010000030.1 GCA_017548505.1 Bacteroidales bacterium
AGTCTGTTATCACGACCGGCTTTTTCAGCATCTGGGCCTCTCTTACCGTTACCGCATTGCCCTCATATCTGGACGGCTGGACATACCAGTCGCAAGCCTTGATGTAAGGATAAGGGTTCTGCTTCTTGCCCAAGAGAATAACATTGGCTTCCACTCCGAACTCCCGGATCTTATCCCGTATTGCATTCTCTTCAGAACCCCAGCCCATTATGTACCATCTTACCCGGCATCCGCTGTCAAGTATCAGCCTGCAGATCTGCGGAACGTTGTCAAAATTCTTCTGCACCACATAGCGTCCGATGGAAAGAAGGTTCACCACTCCGTCTTCCTTAGGCATCTCCTCCCGGATTTTCTCCTGAGGAATCTGGACAGAACGGGTGTCCACGAAAGCCTGCGGCAGAATATTGTGCATAACAACCATCTTGTCCTTGAGAGACGGGAACACCTTGAGGAAAGCGTCCGTCACGGAATCCGAAATGGACATTATATGGTCGTAGCCGTTCCAAACCGGAAGGTCCATATCGGCGTCAAGGTTTACCGTGCTGTAGTCCGTGTGTATCCAGCAGATTTTCTTCTTCGCCCTCACCTTTTCCAGAACAATGTTGTGAGGCTGGAGAAAACTGATAGCCAGGTCATATTCCCCGTATTTTTCCAGAGACGGCAATATTGGGGTTGTTCTCCTGGCTGTCATCTGGAACTGCGTGTAATTCTCAAACGGATTGTTGTGGCGGATATAGCGGGCGTATTCCCATTTTGCCCTAAGTCGGGCAAGGCCGAGACGGAGATAACCGTCTGTCAGCGTCTTGGAAATAGGACATTCCAGGTGAGCGTAATGTCCGTCCTGCGGAAGGATTCTCACCTGCTGCGGAATGTATTCCATAAGCTCTCCCCTGTGGCTGTATATGAACAGGTCCACATCGTATCTTGAATAGTCGATGGAATGCAGAAGCCCGATGAGGCTGATTTCAGCCCCTCCGATTTCCATATAGTGAATTGCCGCGAATATCCGCTTTTTCATTGTTCTACTTTTTCAAAATCTTGCGTTTAAGTATGCTCAAGAAGTTTTTCCTGTAATATCTTCTCAAACCGTCTTTTTTGGCCTTGTCAAAGTCAAATGTAAGGAACCAGTCCACAAAATCCTTTTCCCTGATGTTTTCATAGTTTTCCTTCATCCTTGCAATTGTCGGTGGCCAATAACGTCCCCTCTCTTTCGTAAAGCCCCAAAGATAGACAATATCCGGCGCGGCTTTGCTGTAGAAGTCCTTGAGGGATCCCTTTATGTCAAACCCGAAGTCTCTCGGGTCTCCGCCCTCCGCCACTATCTGGATTATGCTGCGGAAACACTTGTCGCACACGCAGCACTCGTGGTCCCTGAAAGAACAGACGTGAAGAGGAAGAGCCTTTCCGTTCTGCTTCTGATACTCTACCAGCAGCCTCACTTTCTCAAGGCGTATCAGCTCGAATCCGTCGTGCAGCGTGGTTCCGTTTTCAGCCCAACGAAACTGGCTGTCCGTGGTAATGAAAGACCCGCAGTATCCCTGGATTCCCTTTCTGAAAGAACTGGCTATTATTACCCGGCTCAGCGATGATTCCCAGGCCATAGGAATGCCCATCGAGATAAACGCCATGGAGTGCAGGAAGCCATACCAGTAATCCGTATGTAGCCTCTTCTGGAAATCCCTGTTTATCTGCGGCTGGTTCAAGACTTTGAAAAAGTCCGAACGGATATGGCGTGGGGTCTTGCCGGCGGCTTCGCAGAATTTTCTTGTGAATCCGTCATCGTGGATATCTACCTTATCTGTCCTGTCTATGTCGTCAAGCCAGGCGTAAATGTTCAGAATGTCCGTTATGCTATCCCTGTTACGGATGAAAGAGGACTGGCAGTCTATGCCGCCGCCGAAAAGCAGCAGACTCTTGCCGGTTTTCGGGGTGGTGTTCTCGATAAAGCGGCAAGGAACCAGTTCCCCCTTGAAAGGAAAATCGGAATGCATCTCCTGATAAGCCCTCTTGATTCTGGCAAAGGCCTGGTAGAAAGTTTCGTCCAGTTCATTTACCCAAAGCTCGATATCCGCCATCCAGCTAAGGCCGGCAATGCAGCTGACAAACGGAATGGAAAGAATACTTTCCGGAACACTTTCCATATTCCGGTCGTATTCTATGGTAATATTGTCCTTGGTGAAATACTTCTTGATTGGCTCGGCGGCCTTGAACGTGTATTTCACCCGTTTACCGTCAACGATAACCTTGTCAAGTATAAGATTGTGCATAGCTATTGTTTTTCAAATTGTGCCTTCCACTTCCTTATCGCTTCGAAATCCATCTTGATTTCCGTCCTGAATTCGCTTTGGATCATAGGTTCCAGAGCTTCCAGGTTTTCCTTGTCCACACAGTTGAGATGGTTTCCCTCGTTGATGCTTCTGGCCCTTTCGTCTATCGCGATAATGACAGATCTTCTCTTATGCCTCATCGCATAGACACCGCCGTGGAGGCGGGTGCCCACATAGTCTGCATCGTGTGTCGAGAGGAACCTGTCATAAGCTTCACGGGACTGTTCCAGTATTTCTATGCCCTCTATTCCGGAAAACTCGTGGATATAATCGTAATCCATCCACGCCTGCGGCCAGTAATAGATTTTCCTGTAATTTGCCCGAAGTATGTCTATTATTTTCTGGTCTCTCTCGTCCTTAGGCATTCCTGTGGAAGGTGCGGTAAGGGTAAATACCACTTCTTCCGACTTGGCCTTCGGAATTTCCGAGCAGAACTCCGGCGTAAGCGCCCACATTGTAACGCATCCGGTATTGATGGCCTTAAGTCCCAGACTTTCCACATATTCCTTGCTGCGGGCGTCCCTTACGCTGTGAAAATATTCAGAAGAAAGCATGTGACGGTAAATGCGTCTGGTATACCAGTTGCTCTTGCTGCCGGCCCCGGCCCCCACGCCAACCAGAACGCAGCCCTTGAACGGCTGGTAGTTGAACATATTCAAATTCCACTGCGGGTAATGCGTCGCCAGGTTTTTCACCATAAGGTTGGAGCCGCACACAAACTTCCATTTGCAGCTGCTGAATCTCCTGATGGCGGAAGATCGTCTGGCAACCTGGTACCAGTGAAAGGAAGACACCTGTGTTGGAACGGAAAATACAAAATAATCCCGGATTAAAGGCTCAAGTTCCTGATGGGCGCATTCGGAAATTATGTGGTCTCCAAGATTTCCTGAAGCTATGGACGGATCCAGCAGCAAAATATTCTCCATCATCTTCTCCTAATTTTATTTTTGACAAATGAAATCACCCACTGCCTCTTGCTCTTGTCGAGGCAGAAGAAATATGTACCCGCACTCAGAATGACAGAAGACATCAAGGCGGAAACAAGCACCCTCAGCAAGGAGGCCGGAAGAGTCCTTACGGAAAGATAGACAATGAGCATTGTAAGGAATATCACCGTAAGCATCTTCAGCACGCATACAAGAAGCCTTTTGAGAGAAAACTCCGGAATCTGCCTCTTGACCAGGTACATGATTATCAGGCTCAATATAAAGTTTATGAAAACATTGCTCACATAGGCCAGACTGACAACCGGCAGGAGCCTGAATACCAGATACACGATAAACGGGTTGAGTGTAAGCAGAACACCTATGCAGAGGCTTACGGTCCTGACCTTTCCGGTTGCGTGGATGCTGATAAGGCACACCCTCCTGATGGTCTCGAAAAGCAGGCTCGTTATCATCAGACGGCAAAAAACATCGCTCTGGTCAGGCACCTTCTCCAGCCAGATTCCAAGAAGTGTCTTTGTCTCCACTATCACAGGAATGGCAAAAAACGCAAAGAAGAAAAGGCACATCTGCATTCCCAGTATCATAAAGTCTTCCGACTTGTCCAGTTCCTTGGCCGCATACGACTTGGTGATAGGAGGGCGGAAGGCTATTATGGTGTTGTTGGAAAAGGCGCACACCACATTGCTGACCGTGGCGGAAATGCTGGAAGCCGCATTGTACACCAGGCCGAAGAAATTGTTTATCAATATGTTGGTAACCTGCATATTGAATATGACTCCAAAGTTACCGAACATGTTGTAGCCGAAGAACGATACAATGTCCTTGGACATTTCCCTTGTATTCTTGTGGGTGTAGCGGCATTCTTCAAAATGGCGGATGGAATACCTGCGGTATATCAAACCGGTAAGCAGGGTTATCACCATCATCAGTACGGCGTAGAGAATCAGATTATCCCAGGTGGAATGCATCAGGATAAAGACAATGGCCAGCTTCATCGTCACGTTGATAATATCCACGTATGCATATACACCCATCTTCTCGTGAGCCACGATGCTGGCAACGTAAGGAACCTGGACAATGCTGATTACCACGGAAATAATGGCGCACTGGTAAACCCAGTTGGCCGCTATCATCCTTTCTGCCGGAATTACCAGCTTGTGGTTGACAAACCACAGGCCCGCCGTCTCTGCGATTACAAAGGCTATCAGAGCTATCCAGATATGGACCACAAGGGCGGAGTCGAATGTGGAGTTGAGGCTTTGCCTGTCTCCCCTTCCAAGTTCGAATGTCAAAAAGCGGGAGGTTGCGCCGCTCATGGTGGAGTTGAGGAAGGCCAGCATTCCCACTATTCCGCCGACCAGTCCATAGACTCCAAAATCCTCCTCGCCGAGAACCTGCAGTACGACCCTGGATGTGTAGAACCCCACAACCATGGTTACCAGCATTCTCAGATAGAGCATGATGGAATTTTTAGCAACCCGTTTATTGTCCGAATCCTGAAGCATTTTACGTCTTTTGCGGACTTATCCTAATATAATTCTCAAATTTAGTAAATTTTTTCTACCACGGGTGCAACGAAAGACGCACCTGTTGCATCTTTAGAGTGTAGGTTTAGGTTTTAGTATTTAAAAAGCCGCGCTCTCCGGAGTGCGGCTTTTTAGCTTTTCGGTAGTGTTTGTCTATCGTCCGATGCTGTAATAATCGAATCCAAGGGATTGTATCTCAGCCGGGGTGTAGATATCTCTTCCATCTACTACCACGTTGCCTTTCATGGCTTTGCGGATGCGGTCCCAGGCTGGAACACGGAATTCTTTCCACTCGGTGATAAGGGCCACGGCATCAGCGTCCTGGACACAGTCGTAGATATCCTTTGCGTAAATGACCTTATCGCCGAGATATCTGTTTTTGCACTCGTCCATTGCAATCGGGTCATAGACCTTAACGGTTGCCCCGGCTTCAAGCAGAAGCTCTGCAGTTACAACGGAAGGAGCTTCCCTCATATCGTCGGTTTCCGGCTTGAAGGAAAGTCCCCACAGGGCTACTGTCTTTCCCTTCAAAGATCCGAGAGCCTTCTTGAGTTTTGCGAAAACTATCTTTTTCTGCTGCTCGTTGACTTCTTCCACGGCGCTGATAATCTTCATCTTGTAACCATTGTCCTTGCCGGTGCGGATAAGAGCCTTGACATCTTTAGGGAAACAGCTTCCGCCATAGCCGCAGCCCGGATACAGGAACTTGTTTCCTATTCTGGTATCGGCAGCCATGCCGGCCCTTACCTTCTGGACGTCGGCTCCGGTAATTTCGCAAAGGCGGGCAATCTCGTTCATGAAACTGATGCGGGTGGCAAGCATGGAATTGGAGGCGTACTTTGTCATCTCAGCACTCATTATGTCCATGAAGATTATCCTGTACTTGGACATCTGGAACGGCTTGTAGATTTTCTCCATAAGATGGCGGGCCTTCTCTGAGGAAACTCCCACCACAACCCTGTCGGGAGACATAAAGTCCTTTATGGCCGCCCCTTCCTTCAGGAACTCAGGATTGGAGGCAACGTCAAACTCGATTTTGGCCCCTCTCTTTTCCAGCTCTTCCTCCACCTTGCGGCGTACCTTTACGCTGGTTCCGACAGGAACGGTGCTTTTTATCACAAGAAGTGTATACTTCTTAATGTTCTTTCCGAACTCGGAAGCCACATTGAGGACATAGCTGAGGTCTGCGCTTCCGTCTTCTCCCGGAGGAGTTCCGACTGCCACGAATACAACGCTCAGGGTGTCCAGCACGCTTGCCAGGCCGGTGACAAAATGCAGCCTGCCTTTTTTGGAATTCCTTTCCACGATTTCCCTAAGCCCCGGCTCGTAGATAGGTATCTGCCCGCTCTGGAGCATCTCTATCTTCTTCTTGTCTATGTCTATGCAGGTTACATTCATTCCCATCTCCGAGAAGCAGGCACCGGTAACCAGCCCCACATAACCCGTTCCTACAATTCCGATATTCATATCTCTAATTTGTTTTTAGCAACATCTTTTGGAGCAGCCGGCGCAAAGCGTATCCTCTCCCCTCAGCCTCTTTTCCACCAGGCGGGAGAGCCTCTCCCTGAGTTCAGGATGGGCCACCTTTTCCAGCACCGTGCCCGCAAAGGCCTGCTGCTGGAGAATCCTTGCTTCCTTTTCGCTGATGCCGCGGCTGCGCATATAGAAAAGCTCTTCGTCACCGACGCTTCCGGCTGTGCTTCCGTGAGAGCACTTCACATCGTCCGCATAAATCACAAGGTGAGGATCGCTGGATGCCCTTGCGCTCTCGGAAATCAGAAGATTGTTGTTTGCCTGGTATGCCTCAGTCTTCTGGCCGGCCGGACTTACCACAACCTCTCCCTCGAAGCGGGACCTTGAATTATCATCCAGAATACCCTTGAACAACTGGCGGCTGACGCTTTCCTCAGCGTTGTGGACAAGCACTACATCAGTATCCACAATCTGCTGCCCGTCTGCAAGATACAGGCCGTTAAGATTGCAGGTTGCCTTTTTGCCCGCAATCAGGGAATGTATCCTGTTTGTCACGTTTCCGGCATGCAGGGTAATGATATTAAGGCTCAGCGACGAGTCGTCCTCCAGCCTTATTCTGTAGTCGGACTCGTGTCTTGAAAGCGAGTTCTCGTTCTGCATCACCACAAGGTCAAGACTGGCTCCCTTGCCGACGTGTATTTCTATCCTGCCCTTGGTGGAGAAACGCTCCTGCCCCACGGTGTGGGAACAAAGCACCACATTGTATTTGCCTTCTGGCCTACAGTCTATTGCAGTCCTTTCCAAAAGTGGGGACGGAGACACCCTTACGGATATCACCTGCGTGATTTCCTCTTCCCTTGGAACGATGACCGTGGCCTTAGTAGCTAACTCCGTTTCCTTTGGCGCATAACGGATTCTTTCAACCCTGGTGCTGATACCGAAATCCACGGCGCAGTCCAGGGACGGAACGTTTTCAAACGGAAGACCATCCGGAACGCCGTCCCAGACAAACAACTTGCGCGCACCTGTCAAAGGAACGCTGCAGTCAAAAAGCTGTTTTTTGGGTATGTACCTGAATCCTTCCATTCTCCGTTATTCAAATTCCTCGTAGCCGTGGGCCTCTACCTCGGCAGCCAGTTCCTTGCCGGCGGTCTTCACGATTTTTCCCTTGTAGAGCACGTGAACCACATCGGGAACTATGTAATCCAGAAGCCTCTGGTAATGAGTTATCACCACAAAAGCGTTGTCCGCGGTCTTGAGACGGTTGACTCCGTTTGCCACAATCCTGAGGGCATCCACATCCAGTCCGCTGTCCGTCTCGTCGAGTATGGCAAGCCTTGGAGAAAGCATAGCCATCTGGAAAATCTCGTTGCGCTTTTTCTCTCCACCGGAAAAGCCCACATTCACTCCTCTTGAAGAGAAGGACGGATCCATCTCCACGTATGCCATCTTCTCCCTCATCATCTTCAGATATTCAGCGGCGCTCAGAGGAGTAAGGCCTTTCTGCCTGCGGTGCTCGTTTACCGCAGTCTTCATAAAGTTGACATTGGTAACGCCCGGTATTTCAACCGGATACTGGAATCCCAGGAAGATTCCGGCCCAGCTTCTCTCCTCCGGACTCATCTTCAGCAGATCCTGTCCCTGATAGGTAACGCTGCCCTCTGTAACCTCGTAGTTGGAGTTGCCGGCAAGCACGGCGCTGAGGGTGCTTTTTCCACTGCCGTTCCTTCCCATTATGGCGTGCACCTCACCCGGCTTTATGACAAGGTTTATTCCCTTAAGGATTTCCTTGTCGCCGATGCGGGCGTGCAGATTTTTTATTTCAAGAAGATTTTCCATTGTCAAGTTCAGTTTTTGGCGTTCTTCCATTTTTCCTCAACCTGTTTTCTCAGATCCAGCCAATGCTGTTTGCGGTACATCCTCAGCCAGGTGAAGAAACCTCCCACGGCAAGCACTATGTACAGCGCATAGACAAGTGTCATAAGGTTCAGCCCCAGGCGGTAGCACAGGATTATGTTGCAGCAGTTGGCAACCATCCAGCAGAACCAGCAGTCCAGTTTTTTCTGTGCGGAAAGATACTGGGCCATAAGCACCGTTCCGAGTATGAACGCGTCAAAGTAAGGCATCCTTGCCGGGGCCGGGAACAGAGACGGAAACCATACGTCCACCCTGGAGAGGATATATCCCCACACAAACATGAACATAAGCACTATGGCACAAACAACAGCCCTCTGCCCGTTGTTGAAAACAGTTACCTTCAGGCGGTCCTTGTGGTCCTTTTCTTCCTCTTTCGGATGAGTCCACCTGTAGTGTCCGTAGAAATTTATGGCCAGGGAAACCGGCTGGAGGAACATGCTGGAATAGGCCCTCGTCTGGTAGAACAGCATAAACAGCACAACGTTGTAAATGTAACCTATCCAGAAGTTTGCAACCTTGCCCCGGATGGCCAGCAAGATGCACAGAATCCCGCACACGGTGCTGGTGACTTCCAGAGAACTTACATTCTGGCCAAACAGACTGAACAGCACGTTATCCATGCTGAACCAGTTAAGAAACATCTGAAGATATTCTTCCATCTTTACAATCATCCTATGCTGCCCTCAAGAGAAACCTGGAGAAGTTTCTGAGCCTCCACGGCAAACTCCATCGGCAGCTTGTTTAGCACGTCACGTGCATATCCGTTAACTATAAGCCCCACGGCATCTTCCTGTGTAATACCCCTTTGCAGACAGTAAAACAACTGGTCTTCCCCTATCTTCGAGGTTGTGGCCTCGTGTTCTATGATGGCCGTAGGATTTGCGCTTTCTATATGAGGGAACGTATGCGCCCCGCACTTTGATCCCAGC
>JAFYZX010000031.1 GCA_017548505.1 Bacteroidales bacterium
ACAGGAAAATAGGTCAGTCCCTCTTTTCCCGCAAAGGCATTGCTATCGCTCTGTCTGCGATTCCTGGTATTGTCAGAGGGTGAAAAGGGCGTGGAAATAACGCCGAAATCGATTCGATCATCGGCCAGATATTCAAGGGTCTCAGGTGTTGGTCCATTTGTGACCGTAACCTTTATGCCCGGATATTGTTCGTGGAATTTTTCAAGATAGGGCAAAAGAAAGAATCTCAGAGTCATGTCACTGGCTCCGATCCTCACTTCTCCAACCTCCAGATGCTGAAGCTGCTTAAGGCGCTGCTCACCAAGATCGATAAGATCAACGCCTCTTTCTACATATCTGTAAAGAAGATCTCCCTCAGCGGTAAATTTCATACCACGGGAAGTACGTTGAAAAAGACTGCAGCCCAGATTCTTTTCCAGCTGATGTATGGACTGGCTCACTGCCGGCTGGGAGATCATAAGCTCTTTTGCCGCAGCAGTGATGCTCTTATTCTTACCTACATAGTAAAAAACTTTGTAATACTCCAGGTTCTCAACCATCAGTACTTCACTCCGATTGCAGCCAGTGCCTTCTGTGCCTGATCAAAATCCTTGTAAACAATACCTTCCCAGCCAAGGCGCAGGCAGGTATCGATATTAACCTTTGTATCGTCGATAAATACTGTCTTCTCAGGAACCAGATCGTAGCGCTCCTCCAAAAGATGATAGATCTCATCCCCGGGCTTTACCACGTGATCTCTGTAGCTAAGGATTCCACCGTCAGTCTCCTCAAGAAAGGCCATAGCGTCAGGACAGCCCTCCAAAGCCTGCTTGGAGAAGTTTGAAAGGTAAAGGACCTTGTAGCCCGCTGCCTTAAGGGCACGGATCCATGGAATTGTCTGTTCCCTCTTTAATATAATGCCGTCGATATTGATAAAGACCTTGCGAAGATCCTCTGCAATCTCAGGGTCATTCTCCACAAAGCGCTCAACAATCTCATCATTGGTGAGATTTCCCTTGTCGTACTCAACCCAGTCCTCGCTCAGAACAGAAGCCTTGCTGATACGCTCTACCATGGCCTTATCATAGCCCTTGGCAGCGATGAACTCCTCATATGCAAAGTCTGTGAGCACGTTTCCGATATCGAAAACTACAGTGTCGATCTTGCCGTCTACAATCACGTTGCCGTACTTGTCATGTCTTTTGTTACTGCTGCCGGCGTCCAGAGAAGCAATGGTATGCCTTCCAAAGATTGCTCCTGCGGACCATAAAAGCAGCCAGAACAAAATCGGAACTGCCACAATTGCTCCGGCCAGACCCATAAATACGTCCTTTGACTCCGGTCCTCCGAAAAGAGCCACCAGTAAAAATGCAATAATCAGGCCAAAGATAAGTGCCAACGCCACCATAGCAAGCACACGCTTGTATCCCGGTACCGTTGACACGTTATTTTTACCTGATTCTATATTATCTCTGTTATTGTTACTCATCCTTAAATACTCCCGGTTTTCATCCTAGTCTTTTTTGCGTCAATTTATTATATACTATTTTTCAAAAAAGACTACTATAAACTGATTATCCGGAAAGTAATATATGCTCTTATTTACCAAGGAGCTTGGAAACGATAGTGAACTCTATCTCATCCTTTTTTACACCGACTATTACATCGTCTGCAAGTCTTGCAACTATAGATTTTTCAAGTTCGTCCCAAGCGGTTCCGGCAGCCTCATCGCTATCCCTTACTTCGTCAAGGGCGTCCTTGTACTGCTCAAGGCTCCAACAGAAGGTTTCACCGGAAGGTCTTCCGCCCAGTGCAGCATAATCAACGTATCCGCCACCATACTGCTGCTGAAGCTTCATAACATTCTCATAATTGAGAAATCCGTTTTCGATGATGTCACCGATCTTGCCCATAAAGCCTTTAGCAAGATCATTAACACCGGATTTGGAAACAGAAAGAATCTCTTTCTTCTTATCTATATCCATCTCGGTCTTGGCTATAACCTGAAGCTTGCAGACATCCTGATCCTTCTCGAACCAAACCAGTGATCTGTAGTCTCCGGCCATGGCACCAAGCATGCCCAGTGTTTCTTCCGCCAAAAGACGCATGTGAAGCGTATCCTTAGCTCCCAGTTTTAAATCCTCCAGATAATTGTCTATCTTATCCAGCGCATCATAAATGACGAAGTTTTTGTTAGTGATCAGCATTTTCTCTGATTCCATAATTATCCCCCTTATGTCAAATCATCTATAAAGATAAGACAATTATTCGATAGTAAGGATATCTGTGAAACCTGTTACTTCAAAGATTTCCTTAACTTCTTCTGTCGCATTCTTTACAACCATATCTCCCTGCTTGTTCATTGTCTTCTGAGCTGACAAAAGCACACGGAGTCCTGCACTTGAAATATACTCAAGCTTTGATAAGTCAAAAGCAAGGTGCTCAACCCCGTCAAGGCCTGCCTGAACAGCCCGGATTTCCGCCAGTTCACCAAGGACTGGATCGACGCGGTCGAGTTCATC
>JAFYZX010000032.1 GCA_017548505.1 Bacteroidales bacterium
CCATGTTGCCTTCGTTCAGGAGATAGAAACCGGTTACGCTTCCAAAAGTGCCGGAAGTCACGGGAGTGTCTGTCGGGGGCACAATCTCCAATTCCTTCCTGCAGGAAGACGCCACAGCAATCAATGACAGTGCAAGTATCAGTTTTATTGTCTTCATCGCGGAGCAAATTTATTGATTTTTCCGCTTTTTTTCCGCAAATTTGTCAGTTATTTCATTTGGCAGGATTGTCGTAATGAAAAGAAATGGCAAATAAAAAATCAGATTACCGTATATGAGTACATTATCAGACATTCTGAAGAAACTTTTCGGTTCCAAGGAGGAGAGAGATCTCAAGGCTATCAAGCCGATTCTGAACAAGGTTCTTGCAGAATACGACAGGGTGGACACCCTTTCAGACAACGAGCTTAGGGAGGAGACAAACAAGATCCGCAAGACTATCCATGACAGGATTTCGGCAGATATGGAAAGCCGCAAGGCCCTCAAGGTCAAGCTGGAGGATGTGGATCTTCCTGCAAGGGAGAAGGAAAAGCTGGCGGCCGAGGACGACAAGCTCAAGAAGAAAATCAACGAGGATGTGGAGGTTGTGCTGAACGAGGTGCTGCCTACCGCATTTGCCATAATGAAGTCTACTGCCCGCAGGTTCAAGGAGCACGAGACCATCAGGGTCAGGGCTACGGAATTTGACAAGGACCTCAGCACAAGATTCGATTATGTGGAGATAGAGGACGATACCGCTATCTGGCACAACAGCTGGGTGGCAGGAGGAAACCTGCTTACCTGGGATATGGTTCACTATGACGTTCAGCTGATTGGAGGTATCGTCCTTCACCAGGGCAAGATCGCCGAGATGGCAACGGGAGAGGGAAAGACCCTGGTTGCAACCCTTCCTGTGTTCCTGAACGCCCTTGCCGGATTCGGAGTGCACATGGTGACAGTCAACGACTATCTTGCAAAGCGAGATTCCGAGTGGATGGGGCCTCTGTACCAGTTCCACGGCCTGAGCGTAGACTGCATAGACAAGCACGAGCCAAATTCCGAGGCCAGGAAGAAGGCCTACCTTGCAGACGTTACCTTCGGAACCAACAACGAGTTCGGCTTCGACTACCTTAGAGACAATATGGCAGTGGGGCTGGAGGATCTTGTGCAGAGAGAGCATCACTATGCCATTGTGGACGAGGTGGACTCTGTGCTCATCGACGATGCCCGTACTCCTCTGATCATTTCCGGTCCTGTGCCTAAGGGCGAGGACCAGCAGTACGAGGAATACCGCCCATACGTGGAGAAGATCTACAGCATTCAGAAACAGGAGGCTACAAAATATCTCAACGAGGCCAAGAGGCTTATTGCCCAGGGCAACGAGAAGGATGGCGGAATGGCTCTGCTGAGGGCTCACAAGGCTCTGCCTAAATACAATCCGCTGATCAAGTTCCTCAGCGAAACAGGAATGAAGCAGCTGCTCCAGCAGACCAACAATTTCTATATGCAGAACCAGAACAAGGAGATGCATATTGTCACCGATCCTCTGTACTTTGTCATCGACGAGCACGACAAAACCGTGGAGCTGACCGACAAGGGTAACGAGTTCATCGCTTCCCTTGTGAGCGATCCTAAGTTCTTTGTGCTTCCCGACGTGGGAGTGGAGGTTGCCGAGATTGAGAAGAAAAATATATCCGATGAGGAGAAACTCTCAGAGAAAGAACAGCTTATCGCGGACTATGCCATCAAGGCCGAGAGAGTCCATACAGTAACCCAGCTGCTTAAGGCCTACACCCTCTTCGAAAAGGATGTGGACTATGTGATAATGGACAACAAGATCAAGATCGTGGACGAGCAGACGGGCCGTATTATGGAGGGAAGACGCTGGTCAGACGGTCTGCACCAGGCAGTGGAGGCTAAGGAGAACGTAAAGGTAGAGGCTGCTACACAGACATTTGCGACCATCACCCTGCAGAACTACTTCAGGATGTACCACAAGCTGGCCGGTATGACCGGAACCGCTTCTACGGAGGCCGGAGAGTTCTGGTCCATCTACAAGCTGGATGTAGTTACAATTCCTACCAACAGGCCGGTTATCCGTAAGGACGAGGAAGACCTCATCTACAAGACAAGGAAAGACAAGTTCAACGCAGTTATTGACAGGATTACGGAATTGAGAAACCAGGGCCGTCCGGTACTGGTTGGTACTACATCCGTAGAAATTTCCGAGATGCTGAGCAAATCGCTGAAGCTTAGAAGGATTCCTCATAACGTGCTGAACGCCAAGCTCCATGCCAAGGAGGCCGAGATTGTGGCCAACGCCGGTCAGCCGGGAACGGTAACAATCGCAACCAACATGGCGGGACGAGGAACCGACATCAAGCTCGGGCCTGGTGTGGTTGAGGCAGGAGGTCTTGCCATCATCGGTACCGAGAGGCACGACAGCCGCCGCGTGGACCGCCAGCTCAGAGGTCGTGCCGGAAGGCAGGGAGACCCTGGTTCTTCCGAGTTCTATGTATCTCTGGAAGACAACCTTATGAGACTTTTCGGAGCGGACAGGATCGCCAAACTGGTGGACCGTATGGGCATGAAGGACGGAGAGGTCTTGCAGCACAAGTGGCTGTCATCCTCCGTTGAAAGGGCCCAGAAGAAGGTGGAGGAGAACAACTTCGGTATCAGAAAGAGGCTGCTGGAGTATGACGATGTGATGAACACTCAGAGAACTGTAATCTACGCCCGCAGAAACAACGCCCTCAACGGAGAGAGGATGGACGTTGACCTTCAGAATATGATCGCCGACTTTGCCGAGGCTCTGGCCACCCGCAAGGACGATTACGATTACGAGGGTTTCAAGCTGGAGATGATAAAGCAGGTTTCCATCGATCCCCAGTTCGACGAGCAGTTCTTCCGCGATTGCACAAAGAACCAGATGAGCGACCTTCTGGAGGAAGCAATCGCCGAGGTAATTGAAAGAAGGGGAGAGACCCTGGTAACCAAGACATTCCCGATAGTGGAGAGAGTCTATGAAACCCAGGCTGCCGCATACCAGAATATAGCCATTCCAATTACTGACGGACATAAGGTCCTGAACCTTATCGTCAATATGAAGAAGGCAATGGACACCAAGGGCAAGGAGATCCAGAAGGCCCTGGTAAGAAGCGTAACCCTCATCAAGATAGATGAGCACTGGAAGCAGCACCTGAGGGATATGGACGACCTGAAGCAGAGCGTTCAGAACGCCACCTACGAGCAGAAGGACCCTCTGATTATCTACAAGTTCGAGGGTTATAACCTCTTCTCTAGCGTTGTCGAGAACATTAGCCGAGACGTTATTTCATTCCTCGTAAGGGCTCAGGTCAACCTGAGGGAAGACAACGACGCGCAGCTCCGCCAGGAGGCCCGCCGCAAGAAGACGGATATGAGCCGTATGAGCATGAGGCGTGATGACGGAAGCGCTGAGGCTGCCGCTGCAGCCGGCAGGGAGGCCAGAAGCAACCAGCCTGTTCATGTTGAGAAGAAGGTTGGAAGAAATGATCCTTGCCCTTGCGGAAGCGGCAAGAAATTCAAGAACTGCCACGGAAAAGGACTTGTATAATAATCTCGATATGCAATACGACGTAATAGTAATAGGTTCTGGCCCGGGCGGATATGTTGCCGCTGTAAGGGCCGCTCAATACGGATTCAATGTAGCTGTTGTGGAGAAAGCCGA
Organism: Bacteroidales bacterium; assembly: GCA_017548505.1. Lineage (GTDB taxonomy): Bacteria > Bacteroidota > Bacteroidia > Bacteroidales > UBA932 > Egerieousia. The sequence continues at coordinate 3,687 of JAFYZX010000032.1, forward strand.
AATCGGCGGTATCTGCCTCAACTGGGGCTGCATCCCGACCAAGGCACTCCTTAAGTCCGCCGAGACTTTCCAGGCATTCAGACATCTGGCCTCCTACGGGATTTCCTTTGACGGAGACAATATCGCTGACCCTGAAAGGACAAAGGACCTGAAGGCCGATGTTGCCAAGATCGTAGAGAGGGAAAGGGGAGTTGCTGACAAGATGCGCAAGGGAGTGGAGTTCCTCTTCAAGAAAAACAAGATAGACGTTATAACCGGAAAGGCCACCATTACCGGTGAGCACACCGTAAAGGTAGCTGGTCCGGAAGGGGAGAGTACCCTTGAGGGCAAGTATATCATTATCGCGACGGGCGCCCATCCTAAGGCCCTGCCTTTTGCCCCGTTTGACGGGGAGAAGATAATCTCCTACAAGCAGGCTCTGGTTCCGAAGACCCTTCCTAAGTCTTTGGCCGTAATCGGTTCCGGAGCAATCGGCAGCGAGCTTGCATATTTCTATCACGCAATGGGTTGCGAGGTTCATCTGATAGAGTTCCTGGACAGGATAGTTCCTCTGGAGGATGATGATGTATGCGCACAGCTCAGCCGTTCATTCCGCAAGGAGGGCATGAAGATTATGGTAAGCACCAAGGTCTGCGGAGTGGATATTGACAAGGACTCCACGGATCCTGAAAACGTTACCGTTACCGTTGAGAGCAAGAAGGGAGAGGAGAAGATCAAGGTTGAGAGGGTTCTGTGCGCAGTTGGAGTAGCTCCTAACACCGATGACCTGGGGCTTGAGAATGTGGGCATCGCCACTGACCGCGGCAAGATTAGCGTTAACAGTTTCTGCCATACAGGAGTTGCAAACATCTATGCGATAGGTGACGTTATTCCTACTCCGGCACTTGCGCACATGGCTTCTGCAGAGGCTGTTGCCTGCGTGGACCACATCGCTGAGGATGAAGGGAAAACAACTCCGGAAGGCAAGCCTGTAAAGTTCCATCCGATCAATTATGACCACATCCCTGGCGCAACCTATACCACACCGCAGATCGCTTCCTGCGGAATCACCGAGCGCAAGGCCAAGGATATGGGAATAAACTACAAGGTTGGAAAGTTCCTTTTTACCGCTTCCGGAAAGGCCACCGCAGCAGGCAAGACAGACGGATTCGTCAAGCTAATCAGCGATGCCGACACGGATAAACTCCTTGGCGTTCACCTGATTGGTGCGGATGTTACAGAGATAATCGGCGGAATGGTTCTGGCCCTTGACCTGGGCGCAACAGCAGAACAGGTCAGGAACACCGTCTTCCCTCATCCGACGATGAGCGAAGCCATCCGCGATGCCGCTGAGGTGTTGTAAGAATTTGAGGGGTTAGCTCAGTTGGTTCCACCAAACAATAATGCCATATCCTGATCAAGGAGTTTCTTCGCTTTCAGGCGCGGAATGAACTCCCAGCCTCCGATTATGTTGCGGTCTGAGATGGAATCGGTGACTATAGCCTTGTGTTCCAGCAGATACCTGTAGAGAATCTCCCTGTATTCCGGATATCTTTCAAGGATTCTTTCATCTATCTTGTCCGTATCAATGCCTGCCTGCTGAAGGAGTCCGCCGCCGCCCGAGGCTCTGTAAGAGGTCATTGCAACCTTGTAGGTTTTCTCCGGAACAAATGATCCGCCGTCTGCCATAGAGAGTATTTTGATTCTTTCTCCGCGAGGCTTGTCGATGTCTACGGTATAATAGATTCCGGCAGCGGAATCGAAGTTGTAGGAGCGGTTTACGAACGACCAGGTTTCCTGGTTGTTTCTCTGGTCATCTTTCTTCTGGATCTTTAGCAGGTGGTCTGTTGCCGGGGCGTTGATCCATCCGTCGTAAGAGGCTTCCAGATAGTCCTTTATCTCCTTGCCGGACATATTGATAACAAACAGCTGGTTCTCATACGGGTAGAAAGAGAACAGGTCGTTGTAGACCAGGGTGCCGGCCTTGATTGTCTTGTTATAGGTGAGAGGGGCGGCAATGGAAATCTCTGCATCCGTTGCCTCGAGTCCTATGGTGTGCACCAGGTTGATGTAGCCGCTCATTCCGGTAAAGGCGTCCCTGGTTCTGATGTCCTTGTCCAGGGTTCCCACTTTCGCAAGAGTAAACTCCTTTACTTTCAGAAAGTCCGGATGGAACCTGTTTCTCATTGCAGTGTCAACGTCAGTAAGGTCACAGGCAATTGTTTCCGCAAATAGGCTTTTCCGGATGATCTTTCCGTCCTTGACTGTAAGGCTGATTCTTCCGTGCCCGATGTTCTTGGCGTGGCTTCCGGAGTTGATCAGGCAGATGCTGTCTGCGCTGGAGACAAAAGGCCTATGGTCGTGGGAGCATACAACAAAGTCCACACCCTTGAGGCTTTTCATCAGGTCCAGGCCCTGGCTCTCGTAGTTATCTTCTTTCCCTTCTCCTGTTCCGGAATGTACCGCCACGATAACTACTTGAGGATTATCCTTTTCCCTGATCTTGTCCACATCCTGCTGGACAAGCGGAATCAGGGAGACGAAATGCATTCCGCTCCAAATCTCCTCAGCCAGCCAAGCCTTCATGTTTGGGTTGGTGTAGCCGAGAATGGCCACTTTCAGCCCGCCTCTTTCCAGGATCCTGAATGTCTGGAAATACCTGTCCTCGGAAGAATTCTTTATGGCGTTGCCTCCCAGGAAAGGGATACCGAAGGCTTCCAGCTGCTTTCTGACCCTGTCATACACAGCGTGTCCGGTTTCTATGTCGTGGTTGCCCACGCATACGGCATCGTACTTCATGTAATCCATCAGTCTTGGGAAAAGATGAGGATTTACAGTGTCCACGTAATTGAAATAGTATGGGGCATTGTCTCCCTGAAGGCAGTCTCCCGCGTCCAGAAGAATGACATTATCCGCTCCCACGCTGTCTCTGAAACGGTTAACCCTGCTGCTTATTGCATAAAGGGATTTTCTGAGATTGCCGTCTGTGTAGGTCGAGTCAAACCAGCTTCCGTGCACATCGTTAGTTGTCAGAAGGTCTAGCGTGTATTCCCCGTCCTTCAGTCCATTGCATCCTGAAATCATCGCTGAGGCAATTGCCAGCACCAATACATATATCTTTTTCATAACAGTCTTTTGCTTCGCAAATTTACTAAAATCGCCAAAATAATGTTGACGATTCCAGAATCGTGAAAATCTTTATGTACGATTGGAGAATTTTGTGTTTCAGTGTATTATGTTTCAGATGAAAAGATATTTTTGCCGGTATGAAAGGCCGGCTTACATTCAGGATGCTTGTGGGGGAACTGAGGGATGACGCCCGTAATCCATACTATGGAGGATCTTTTCTCCGGAATGTTCTCTTTGTGCCGCCTTACAAATACATCTTTCACCACAGGATATGCTACTGGCTTTCCGGGATGAAACTGTTGAGACCTTTGTACTTTTTCCACCTTTTCTATCTTCATCACCTAAAGATAAAATATGGGATAGAAATGTCTTCCAAGTTCCATATTCCCAGAAGATTTACGATTGCACATTCAGGAGGGATCGTGTTCTACCCGGCATCTTGCGGGGAGAATGTCTTTATCCGCCACGGAGTGACTGTAGGAGCAAAGGGTAGGGGCGGGGCAGGTGCGCCCGTAATCGGTAACCGTGTCGAGTTCGGGGCCCACAGCATCGCGATAGGGAATATATCGATTGGAGACAATTCAACGATCGCTGCTGGGGCAGTAGTGACTAAAGACGTGCCTGCCGGAGCCACGGTGGCCGGCATCCCCGCCAGATTTATTTGAAGATTTGCTATATTTGCAATATTCAAGGCAATACAACGGATCAAGTTGATAACTAAAACTGACAGTAAGATTATTCAGGGGACAGCATTTCTGTTAATGCTTTTCTTTCACCTTTTTAATATTCCCCGGAACGTTGACTTATGCGTCAACTATGTGAGCATAGGCGGAGTTCCTCTGGTTAATCTTCTTACAAGAGCCTGCTATCCAGTGCCATTCTTTATGATAATCAGCGGATATGGACTTCACGCATCGTCACCTTCATTCAGACGGCAGCTGATAAGGGTAGCCAAGCTGTATCTGTGCTATTGGGTTACATTGGTGATTTTTGTCAGCATAGGAAGCTATGTCCGCCCTGAAAAATATCCGGGTTCCTGGGTAAAAGTTATACTTAATGTATTGGGATACAGGTTTACGTATAATGATGAAACCTGGTTCCTGCTGCCATACGCACTTAACGCCCTGGCCTCCGGATTTTATTACAGGTTACTGAAAAGATATGGGAGGAAGGTTGTCCTGGCGCTGTCTTTTGTGATAAGTACGGTATCCACATTCATGACCGCACATTACGGCAACGACGTGATTCCTAAGCCCGTATATGAATTGTGCCTCGTCTTTAACCTGATGTTTGCCTTTATGGTAGGTGCCGTCCTCCACGATGTCCATGCCAGGGGTTGCGGCAATGGCCTGTTCGGGAGATTGTATAAAAGGCTCTCGCCACTGTTTGAGGGCAGGAGCAGCTGGTTTTACATAATGATTCTCGTACTTCTGATAGTATTAAAGATTATTGTGAGAACCAATCTGATAGACGGTTTTTACGCTCTGGCGTTCATAGTGGTCTTCCTTAAGATAAAACGCCCTGAAGCGTTAAATGCCACGCTTGCGGAAATAGGCAACAAATCTATGGTAATGTGGCTGATACATACATATTTCTGCTATTATCTTTTCCACGACTGGATTTACGGATTCAGATATCCTCTCTTGATTTTTGCAATAATGCTCCTGCTGACATATCTGTCCAGCATCCTGATCTTGTTTATTACCAAAAAGATATATCGCCTCTTCTCCCTGGAATAAGGCTAGAACCGCTTGCGGATTTTGTAGGTGTTCCTCTGGGTGGAGTTGCGGCTGATGAGTTCGGCGATGAAGCCGGTCAGGAAAAGCATCACTCCTATAACTATGACAACCAGCGCAATGTAGAACAGAGGCTGATCCGTAACGGCCCTCATCTTTATGTCGGTGAATCCCTGGGTGTTGAGCTGAGCCTGCATCATGTGCTGGAGGACGAGCTTGCGGATGATGATCCACAGGGCGATTGCTCCTCCAATCAGGAACATCAGAGTTCCCCACACTCCGAACAGGTGCATAGGCTTCTTGCCGAACTTCTGCAGAAACCACAGGCTCAGAAGATCCAGATATCCGTTTATGAAGCGGTTGAGGCCGAATTTGCTCTTTCCGAACTTGCGCTTGTGGTGCTGGACTTCCTTCTCGCCGATGTTGGTGAAGCCTGCTTCCTTTGCCAGGAACGGAATGTAGCGGTGCATCTCTCCATAGACCTCGATGTTCTTTACCACCTCGTTTTTGTATGCCTTGAGGCCGCAGTTCATGTCGTGGAGCTTTGTCTTTGTCACCCAGCGGGCGGTGGCGTTGTATATCTTGGAAGGGATGTTCTTTGTAAGCTTGTTGTCGTATCTTTTCTTCTTCCAGCCGCTTACGAGGTCGTAGCCATCTTCTTTCACCATACGGTAAAGTTCCGGAATCTCTTTAGGGTCGTCCTGAAGGTCGGCGTCCATAGTGATGACGACGTCTCCCTTTGCGGCCTCGAATCCGCAGTACAGGGCCGCGCTCTTTCCATAGTTGCGCCTGAAGCAGATTCCGTGCAGGATCTCCTTTCCGCTGGCATTGGTCTCGGTGGCAATGGCTTCAATTTCCTCCCAGCTTCCGTCCGTGCTCCCGTCGCTGACCATTATTATTTCATAGGAAAGGGAAGCGGCTTCCAGATTCTCCCTGATTCCGCCAACCAGTTCTCTCAGCGATTCCTTTTCGTTGAATAGCGCTATAACGACCGAAATGTCCATATTGGGCTTAGTTGTTGAAGTTGCCGACAGGGTTGATCTTGGTGGAAGAAGCCAGTATCAGAGACCAGATAACTCCGTAGAGAATGGCCATGAACAGTATTCCGAAAGATGTGAAAACCTCCAGGTTATTGGAAAACTTCTCCAGCAGGGCCGGATCCATTGAAGGCATGGCGGACAACTGGGTAATATATGCTTCCTTTGCCGCTTCGGTGCTCTCCGGGCTTATGAATTTCATGTTGATGAAGGTAAACACCGCAAGCACGATGCCGGAGAACAGGGAGGTCAGGAATCCGAAGGAGAAGACCTTTCCGTAAGTCGTGAAACCCTCTACTGCAGCGTTGCGTACGGAGAATTTCTTCATCGCGAACCACAGGAATGTGATGGTTGCGCCCAGCTTGAGCAGAGAAATTACAATTGCAATGATTCCCCCGGTAAGATTCTGTGGAATAAGGGTGGATATCAGCATGAAGATGATGCTGATGGCCGCCAGCTTGAGGCCTTCTACTGCCGCCAGGTTGAATTTGCTTACGGGCTGTGCCGTCTGCATTCCGTTTTCTTCCATAATTAAAGATCTGTTAGGATGAATAAGTTGTGCAAAGATATTAAATTTTGTAGATTTGCAGGCTATTTGAAGCCAAGTGCTATGTATTGCACTTGAGATAATTAACTAAAGGTATACACTATGAGTATTGTAAAGATTACATTTCCGGACGGGAGTGTAAAAGAATTTGAAAAAGGCATTTCGGGGTATCAGATTGCCGAGAGCATCAGTCCCCGTCTTGCGGCAGAGGTGTTGTCTGTCTCTGTAAATGACCAGGTTATGGACCTGCGCACACCAATCGAAAACGATGCGTCCATCCGCCTTCACAAGTGGGATGACGAAGAGGGCAAGAAGGCTTTCTGGCACTCATCTTCACACCTTATGGCTGAGGCTCTGGAGGCTCTTTATCCGGGCATCAAGTTCGGAATAGGGCCGGCCATCGACAGCGGATTCTACTATGACGTTGACCTCGGAGACAAGACTCTCACCGAGGCAGACCTCAAGAAAGTGGAAGACAAGATGCTGGAGCTGGCGCGCACAGGCGAGCAGTATGTTCGCCGTGAAGTTCCTAAGCAGGAGGCTCTTGACTATTTCTCCGCCAAGGGAGACGAGTACAAGACAGAGCTTATCGGGGAACTTAAGGACGGATCGATTTCCTTCTATACAAACGGAAACTTCACAGATCTCTGCCGTGGACCGCACATCATGTCCACCTCGATGATCAAGGCAATAAAGCTGACTTCCATCGCCGGAGCATACTGGAGAGGAGACGAGAAGCGCAAGCAGCTTACCCGTATCTACGGTATAACCTTCCCTAAGAAGAGCATGCTGGACGAGTATCTGACGATTCTGGAAGAGGCCAAGAAGAGAGACCACCGCAAGCTGGGCAAGGACCTTGAACTGTTTGCATTCAGCCAGAAGGTCGGAGCCGGCCTGCCGCTGTGGCTTCCTAGGGGCGCAGCGCTGAGGACCCGCCTGGAGAACTTCCTGAGGAAAGTCCAGAGCGACTACGGATACCTTCCTGTAATCACTCCTCACATCGGCCAGAAAGAGCTCTATGTAACCAGCGGTCACTGGGCAAAGTACGGAAAGGATTCCTTCCGCCCGATCACCACTCCGCAGGAAGGCGAGGAGTTCCTGCTCAAGCCTATGAACTGCCCTCACCACTGCGAGATTTACAAGACAAAGCCTCGTTCCTACAAGGATCTTCCTATCCGCTTCGCCGAGTTCGGAACAGTTTACAGATATGAGCAGAGCGGTGAGCTTCACGGACTTACAAGAGTTCGCGGTTTTACCCAGGACGACGCTCACCTGTTTGTAAGGCCGGACCAGCTTAAGGAAGAGTTCTGCAAGGTTATAGACATCGTGCTGTATATATTCAAGACCCTGAAGTTCGACCAGTACACCGCCCAGGTTTCTCTCCGCGATAAAGTTGACCGCTCAAAGTACATCGGAAGCGAGGAGAACTGGGAGAAGGCCGAGCGGGCCATCATCGAGTCTGCAGCAGAGAAGGGCCTTAAGACCAAGGTAGAGTATGGTGAGGCCGCTTTCTATGGTCCAAAGCTGGACTTCATGGTAAAGGATGCCCTTGGAAGGCAGTGGCAGCTTGGAACAATCCAGGTAGACTACAACCTTCCTGAGAGGTTCGGACTGGAATATACCGGAGCGGACAACCTCAAGCACCGCCCTATCATGATCCACAGGGCTCCGTTCGGATCCATGGAGAGATTCGTGGCCGTTCTGCTCGAGCACACGGCAGGAAATTTGCCTCTTTGGCTGACCCCTGACCAGTGCGTAGTGCTCCCTGTCGGTGAAAAATATGTGGATTTTGCGAAAAAAGTTTGCAATTCACTAAAAAATTCCGAAATTCGCGCCTCCATAGACGACCGCAACGAAACTATCGGCAAGAGAATCAGGGAGAACGAGCTGAAAAAGATGCCTTATCTGCTGGTTGTCGGAGAAAAGGAAATGGAGACCGGATGCGTGGCTGTAAGGCAGCAAGGCGGTCAGAACCTGGGAGTTATGAAGGTAGAAGACTTTGTTTCTCTCATAAATGAAAAAATCAGGCAGGAGCTGGGAGAACCGGTTAAACCTGCAGAATAATAAAGTTTAACTTAAAATAGGAGGATAGCGTATCGCAGCATTCAAACCCCGTTCCGGAGGCTACAAGCCACAAGGAACCAACCAATTCCACAAGCCTGCAATCCCAGGGAAGCCAGGCTTGAAAGGGCAGAAAAACTTCCGCAAGGAAGACGAAGGCCCGCGTTTCAACGAGCAGATCAGAGTACCCGAAGTCAGGGTAGTCGGAGACAATGTGCCTGAGCAGAAGATTTACCCGATTGCACAGGCATTGAAAATGGCCCAGGAAATGGAGCTTGATTTGGTTGAGATTGTGCCTAATGCAACCCCTCCTGTCTGCAGGATAGTAGATTACCAGAAGTACGTCTATCAGCAGAAAAAGAAGGCCAAGGAAATGAAGGCCAACGCAGCCAAGACAGAAATCAAGGAACTGCGTTTCGGTCCTCAGACCGACGAGCACGACTTCCAGTTTAAGTTGAACCACGCCAAGAACTTCCTCAAGGAAGGCAACAAGGTGAAAGCGTACGTCTTTTTCAAGGGGCGCTCGATCCTTTTCTCGGAGCAGGGAGAAAAGCTCCTTCTGAGATTTGCCGTAGAGCTTGAGGAGTTCGGAAAGGCGGAGAAGATGCCACTCCTTGAAGGAAAGAGGATGACAATGATAATTGCACCTATTAAAAAAAAGTAAAGATATGCCAAAATTAAAGACCAAGTCCAGTGCCAAAAAGCGTTTCGAGCTTACTGGCTCGGGTAAAATCAAAAGGCGTCATGCCTACCACAGTCATATTTTGACTAAGAAGACCACCAAGCGCAAGAGAAATCTTGCTTACTCTGGTGTGATCGCAGGCAGTGACGAGAAGAGAGTTAAACAGCTTATACTCTCTTAATGAGTTAACTAAATTATTAACCGGACGTCCAGCAGAACAAGTCTCTTATTGGAGAAGAGCGCTGGCTTCCAAAAACAATGAATTATGCCAAGAAGTGTAAATTCTGTAGCGTCAAGAGCAAGACGCAAGAAAATCTTAAAGCAGACAAAAGGCAACTTCCACGCAAGGGCTAACGTCTACACCGTAGCAAAGAACACCCTTGAGAAAGGTTGGACACACGCCTACAACGACCGCAAGGACAAGAAGAAGAACTACAGGGTACTCTGGATCCAGAGAATCAACGCAGCCGTAAGAGCTTACGGTCTGAATTACTCCCAGTTCATCGGCAAGCTTGCAAAGAACAATGTAAGCCTCAACCGCAAGGTCCTCGCCGATCTGGCTATGAATAACCCTCAGGCTTTCGAGAAGGTAGTAAAGTCTTTGGATTAATATGACCGTAGATGGGATTCTGGCGGAACAAATGGTTTAAGTTCTCCCTTTGGGGAGGGCTTTACCTTTTATGGGTTATATGGCTCGGAAATTACTGGTGGCTTTTGGGCTTGCCGGTAATTTTCGATTTATATGTGACCAAGAAGGTCAAGTGGGCTTTCTGGAGGCGGAAGGAGAAGAAGGGTAACTTCACCGATACTCTTCTGGACTGGCTCGATGCCGGTATCTTTGCCGTAGTTGCCGCTATGGTAATAAAGATATTCTGGTTCGAGGCTTTTACCATTCCTTCCCCGTCTATGGAAAAGACCTTGTTCACCGGAGACTATCTCTTTGTCTCCAAGGTGGCTTACGGTCCGAAGATTCCGCAGACTCCGCTTTCCGTTCCGCTGGTACACAACTCGATTTTCGGCGGAGAATCCTATTCTACTCTCATTCAGAACAAGTACCGCAGACTTAAAGGTTTCGGGAAGGTTAAGCGCTACGATATCGTGGTATTCTCTTTCCCGAACGGAGATACTGTCCTCAAGCAGGTTCCGCAGGCAGACTACTACCAGATGGTTCGCCTGAACGGAGGAGACAGGGAGGCTATCGTTGCCGCTTACGGTCCTATGATTGTCCGTCCTAAGGACAAGAAAGACAATTATGTAAAGAGGTGCGTGGCCATCCCTGGAGACACTCTCCAGGTAATTGACGGAGCAGTTTATGTGAACCGCAAGAAGGAGCCGCAGAGAAACACGATCCAGAGTTCCTACACCGTCATTACTAAGGGAGACCCGATCAACAAGATAACCCTGGACGATATGAGGATCAATCCTGAGGATTCCCAGTTTGACCCTTCTCTTCCTGGATATCCGGATATATCCCTGACGGAGGAAGAAGCTGAAAAGTTCTCGCGCTTCCCGGCAGTGCTGAAAATTGAGGAAAACATAGACGTATATCCTCCGGATTATCCGGATTCTCCGCTCATGCTTTTCCCGTTCGACACTCTCAGGCGGTGGACAAGGGACAATTACGGTCCAATCTGGATTCCGCAGGCAGGGGCAACTGTTACCCTGGACGAGAAAAACATCTCCCTTTATCGCAGAATTATTACATCATACGAGGATAATTCTCTGGAGGAAAAAGACGGTAAATTCTTCATTAACGGTGAGGAAACAACAACCTACACATTCCGTCAGGATTACTACTGGATGATGGGTGATAACCGCCACAATTCTCTGGATTCCAGGTATTGGGGCTTTGTTCCGGAAGACCATATCGTGGGAACTCCGTACCTTGTATGGTTCTCAAGAGACAGGTACCGCAGTTTCCCTCAGAGTATCAGGTGGAACCGCATTTTTAAGTTTGTAAGAAACATTTGATTTGGGAATTAGAAAAATATTTCTCATATTTGCACCCCGATTTTGAAATTATAAAATAAAAAGATACAGTTATGGCAAGGGTTTGTCAAATCACAGGTAAAAAGAGAATGATTGGTAACAACGTTTCTCACTCAAAGAGGCGCACCAAGCGTGAATTCGCCGTTAATCTGAGAGAGAAGAGGTTCTGGCTGGAGAGCGAGAAGAGGTTCGTTACCCTTAAGGTTAGCGCCGCAGGTATGCGCAACATCAACAAGAATGGCCTCGAGGCTGAGCTCAAGAAGGCTATGGATAATGGTTATATAGACATCGTTTAAGGAGGTTAGGCTATGGCAAAGAAAGAAAACAGAGTTCAGGTTATCCTCGAGTGCACAGAGCAGAGGGAGAGCGGTGTTCCGGGCATGAGCCGTTACATCACCACCAAGAACAAGAAGAACACAAACCAGCGTCTGGAGCGTAAGAAGTACAATCCTTACCTCAAGAGAGTTACGCTGCACAGAGAAGTTAAATAATTAAAACGTTTAGAATATGGCAAAGAAAGCGGTTGCAACGTTCGCTGGCGACAAGTCTCAGAATAAGAATGTTGTTAAATGTATCCGTATGGTCAGAAGCAAGAAGACCGGTTCTTACTATTTCGAAGAGGCTGTTGTTCCTGTAGGACAGGAGAAGGAGTTCCTCGCAGGCAAGAAGAACTAATTTCTGGACCATCGCGCAAGTTAGGGGATGACCAATCCGGTCATCCCCTTTTTTGATTATATTTGTAAGTTAATTATCAACGATAAGATAAAGCTGTATGGGACTTTTCTCAAGAAAGAAAAAAACGGATTCGTCTCTGGACCTTGGCCTTCACAAGACCAGGCGGGGATTTTTTTCCAGGATGGCTGATGCCCTTATGGGCAAAAGCGTTGTGGATGACGAGGTTCTGGAGAGCATTGAGGAAGCCCTCATTGGTTCAGATGTAGGAATAG
>JAFYZX010000033.1 GCA_017548505.1 Bacteroidales bacterium
AAAACCTTGTAAAGAAATACGGACCAAGAACCGTTGTAAACAATGTCTCCTATGACGTAGAGCAGGGAGAAATCGTAGGTCTGCTTGGCCCTAACGGAGCCGGCAAGACCACCAGCTTCTATATGGTAACCGGACTGGTTAAGCCAAACGGCGGAAAAATCTTCCTGGACGAAGAGGAAATCACGGACCTTCCTATGTACCGCAGGGCCCAGAAAGGCCTCGGATATCTGGCACAGGAAGCCTCTGTATTCCGCAAGCTCAGCGTAGAAGACAACATAAACGCCGTAATGGAGCTCAGCGATATCCCCGCCTCGGAAAGGAAGGACCGCCTGGAAATGCTCATCGAGGAGTTTACTCTCCAGAAAGTGAGGAAGAGCTACGGAATCCAGCTCTCGGGAGGAGAAAGAAGAAGATGCGAGATAGCCAGGGCGCTGGCCATCAACCCAAAGTTCATCCTTCTGGACGAGCCGTTTGCGGGCGTTGACCCGATTGCCGTGGAAGACATCCAGCACATCATCGCAAAGCTCAAGAAGAAGAACATTGGAATCATAATAACGGACCACAACGTCCACGAGACCCTCGCCATCACAGACAGAGCCTATCTGCTTTTCGAGGGAAGAATCCTCTACAGCGGCACCCCGGAGGAACTTGCAGCCAATCCTGACGCCAGGAAGAAATACCTCGGAAGCAACTTCGACCTTCGCAAGGCAAAGCTCAGCGTAAGGGAGGACGAATAGCCCATTCCGCAGCGTGCCTTGCGCACTTAAACCATCGCTGAAATAGCGTTTTAAGCCTATACCCCGTCTTATGAACAAAGACGGGGTTTTTATTGTTGATAACTTTTTGGGAGAAAAGTGGAATAAAGTGGGAGAAAGTGGGAAAGAATTCTTACTTTTGCAATCGGGTACAGAAGTCCCCTAAAAAAGGCACCAATGGTAAAATTCGTAGGAGAATACGTTGCAAAACTGGACGATAAGGGCAGAGTGGTAGTTCCCGCAGCCTTCAAGAATCTCGTCGGAAAGAACTCCGAAGGCGGAGAGATTTCCTTCGTGATCCGGAAGAGCGTGTTTGCCAACTGTCTGGATATGCTTACTTACGAGCAGTGGGATCTGGAGAGCGAGAAGCTGCGCAGCCGCCTTAACCTCTACAGGAGCGAAGACGACAAATGGTTCCGCCAGTATATGATGAACCGCGCCCTTGTGACTCTGGACCAGAAGGTTGGAAGGATTATCATCCCGAAGGCTCTGCTGGCGAAGATAGGCGTGGACAAGGAAATCGTATTCTTCGGCAGCGATTTCAAAATCGAGATTTGGGCAAAGGAGAACTATGGTGTCAGCACGATGAGCGACGAGGACTTCATGTCGATGACAGAGAAACTCCTGGGATAAAATTATGTACCACAAAAGCGTACTGCTGGCCGAGAGCGTGGATGCCTTGGGCATAGAGGGTAAAAGGGATGGTGTCTTTGTTGACGCCACCTTCGGAGGGGGAGGACACAGCAGGGAAATCCTGGCAAGACTTGGAGAGAAGGGACGGCTGATAGTGTTTGACCAGGATGAGGATGCGCTGGCGAATGCGGCTGAAGACAAGAGGATTACAAAGATACGGAGCAACTTCCGGTTTCTGGAAAACTATATCAGATATCTTGGCGTGGGGGCGGTAGACGGGGTAATTGCAGACCTTGGGGTCTCTTCCCATCAGTTTGACACTGCGGAAAGAGGCTTCTCCTACAGGTTTGATGCCCCGCTGGACATGAGGATGAACACTCTGGCGGAGGTGGATGCCGCCCAGGTGGTGAACGGTTACAGCCAAGAGGCGCTGGCAAAGATTTTCAGAGACTACGGAGAAGTGGACGGAGCGGGAAAAGTTGCCTCGGCGATCGTTTCCGCAAGGGCAGGCAGGAAGATTGAGACAACAGGAGACCTGAGAGAAGCCCTCTCCAGGTTCTTCAACGCCCAATCGGAGAGGAAATTTCTGGGGAAAGTGTTCCAGGCCCTCAGGATTGAGGTAAACCGCGAGATGCGGGCCTTGGAAGACCTGCTGGAAGGCTGCCTGAACACTTTGAGCGACGGTGGAAGACTGAGCGTTATCACCTACCACTCTCTGGAAGACAGGATAGTCAAGAATTTCCTCCGCGAGGGGAAAGCAGATGGGACTTTCGAGATTATCTCCCGCAAACCCATCCTTCCTTCAGAGGAAGAGATAGAGACAAATCCTAGAAGCCGAAGTGCAAAGCTCCGCATCGGTGAAAGAAAAAGAGAATAAGATGGCAAAGAGAAAATTCGACATAAGAAACGACCTTCTGGGCGGACAGTTCCTCACTCGCAGGCAACTGGCCGGACAGTGGGTTTTCATTCTCTACATCTTTGTGCTGATTTTCCTCTACATCACCCTGAACCTTGCAGTAATCAACACCCAGAAGGCCTCTAGCCGCAATTCCAGGGAGTTGAAGAACCTCAAGGCGGACTATACCAGCAAGGAGGCCAAGCTCCAGGCCCAGAGCAGCCGCAGCGAGATCACACTCCGCCTGCAGCAGAGCGGCTCCACGCTGAAGAGTTCCAACGAGCCGGCTTTCAGGGTAAAGAAATATGACTCTGGAACAGAAGGATTCTAAGAAGAAGCGGCGGTATGGAAACAATCGAGAAATACAAACTGATCTTCAAGCGCTCCTCCAGAGTCTACCAGATTCTTATTCTGATAACCCTGATGGTAATCGGGAGGATCGTTGTTGTCCAGTATTTCAAGAAAGACATCAAATCCGGAGACAAGATCGCCTACAGGGTAAAGCAGACGGAACCCGTACGCGGAGACATCCTTGCCAAGGACGGAAGGCTTCTTGCCAGCAGCATCCCATACTACAAGATATATATGGACTGCACCGTCAGCGAGAAAGATACCTTTAACAAGTATATCGACGGCCTGAGCAAATCCCTCGCAGACTTCTTCAAGGACAAGACAGCAGCCCAGTACAAGAAACTCATTGTGGACGGAAGGGAGAACGGAAAGAGGTATCTCAAGATAAACAGGAGGCTTCTGGACTACTCCGAGCTTGCCCAGGTAAAGCAGTTCCCGCTGTTTGAAAAGGGCGGAAACAACGGAGGTATCATCGTTGAGGAAGAATACCGCAGAAAGAATCCTTACGGCAGAACAGCCTACAGAACCATAGGCTTCATAAACTCTCTGGGCGTAGGAACCGGAATCGAGGGAAGCTGGGACTATTATCTTAAAGGAAGGTCTGGAAAGCAGACCTACCAGAGGCTGACCGGTGGAGAGTGGGTTCCAATCAATTCCGAGCAGAATGTGGCTCCGGAAGACGGCTACAGCATCCGCACCACCCTGGACATAGACCTCCAGGAGGCAGTTGAGGAAGCTCTGAAAGAGCAGCTCGGCAAGGGATACAACGTGGAGGGAGCAACCGCCGTGGTTATGGAAAGGCGCACCGGAGCCATACGCGCCATAGCCAACCTCAAGAACGACGGCAAGGGCGGATTCGACGAATCCCTCAACTATGCCGTAGGCCAGGCGACAGAACCTGGAAGCGTGCTTAAGCTCGTGACACTGGTAGCCGTGCTGGAAGACGGAAAGGAAACCCTGGAATCCATAGTGGACGGTGGCGGCGGAACCTGGACCTATATGGGCCAGAAGGTTACGGACAGCCACGCCGTGGGAGTGCAGACAGTCAAGGGAGCGTTCGCCCACTCTTCCAACGTTTGCTTTGCAAAACTGGCCACACGCAACTACGAGAAGAACCCAAAGGAGTTTGTTAACCGTATCCAGAACATGAAACTGGGAGAAAAGTTCCGCCTGGACATCCAGGGAGAGGGAAACGCCGTCATCCACTCTCCTGACTGGGAAGGATGGACTCCGGGACTTCTGGCATCTATGGGATTCGGCTACGGACTGCTCATAACCCCGCTCCACACCCTCACCTTCTACAACGCCATCGCCAACGACGGAAGGATGATGAAGCCTTATTTCATAGAAGGTTACGAGAAAGACGGCAAGGTCATAAAGACCTTCAAGCCGCAGGAAATAAGCGGATCCATCTGCAGCAAGAGGACCGCCGAGCAGGCAAGGGAGGCCCTCAGGGCCGTTGTCACCGACGGAACCGGAAAGATGATGCGTAACGAGCCTTTCCACATCAGCGGAAAGACCGGAACCGCCAGAATCGCATTCGACGGCGGCGGTTACGAGAGAGGCGGAATGAGAAGGTACCAGGCAACTTTCTGCGGATTCTTCCCTAGCGAGAATCCTGAGTACTCCGTGATTGTGGTGCTTTACTCCGGAAAGACTGCCGGCAACTTCTACGGAGCCACCCTGGCCGGACCTCCTTTCCTGAGGATTGCGAGGTTCATCTACGCCAACACTCCGCACTGGAACGAGAAACTGGACGGAAGCCAGAAAAGTAACCGCCGCTCCAACCCTGATATGGCAGCCGGAATGGGAGAAGCCAGCAAAACCGTACTGAAGAATGTCCCTGCAACAAACAGCAGGGACATAGCCTCGGCGATTGGAGGAAACAGATGGGTGGCCTTCTCCTCGGACACCAACGCAGTGACTGCAGAGAGCATAACAATCGAAAGGGATTCGCTGGCAAGCGTAAAGGGAATGGGACTCAAGGACGCTCTCTACATTCTTGAGAACCAGGGGTTCAAGGTAGAATTCAGCGGACACGGAAGAGTCAGGGAACAGTCTCCGGCTCCTGGCACCGCAGTAGAGAAAGGACAGGTTGTCCGCCTGACATTGGGAAACTAGAAACAACGCGATAAGATGAGATTAGGTCAATTACTGAAGGGAATAAGGATTATCCGGGAATTCCAGGGAAGAGAAGAAATCTCCCCGGAAACCGCCATGTTCTCCGTTGTCAGCAGCCACGATGTCAAAAGCATTAGCGCAGACTCCCGCAAATGCTCCCGCGGCAGCCTCTTCATTGCCGTAAGGGGAGCCGCCGCAGACGGAGGCAAATATATCCGCGATGCCATTGAAAGAGGCGCGCAGTACATTGTGTGCGAGAACATTCCTGAAGACGAGGAAGCCCCTATCCGCAGGGGAGACCGTGATCTTGTCACATACGTTATAGTAAAAAGCAGCCGCGAGGCAGAGGCCAAGATTGCAGTCAACAATTTCTGCAACCCTTCCGCAAAGCTCAAGCTCATAGGAGTGACGGGCACCAACGGAAAGACCTCCATCGCGACCTTGCTCTACAACACATTCACCGCCCTCGGATACAAGTGCGGCCTTCTTTCCACCATAGCAAACTATGTGGGAAGCGAGAAGTACCCTACCATCAACACCACTCCAGGCCCCCTGGAGCTGAACAAGCTTCTGGACCAGATGGTTACGGAAGGCTGCCAGTATTGCTTCATGGAGGTTAGCTCCCACGCAATAGACCAGGAGAGAATAACCGGAGTGAAGTTTGCCGGCGGCATCTTCACCAACCTGACTCACGACCACCTGGATTACCACAAGACGTTCGAGAATTACCGAAACTGCAAGAAAGCGTTCTTCGACAGCCTCTCCCCGGATGCTTTTGCCCTCACCAACATCGACGACCGCAACGGAGAGTTCATGGTACAGAACACCAGAGCCCAGGTTCACACCTACTCCACCCGCAACATCGCCGATTTCAAGACCAGGATAATCGAGCAGAGCATAGACGGTATGCAGCTGAATATCAACGGCACGGAGGTGTGGTGCAACTTCATCGGCGAATACAATGCGGAGAACCTCACCGCCATTTACGGCACGGCAATCCTGCTCGGGGCCCCGCACGACGAGGTGGTAAAGATCATGAGCACCCTGCGCAGCGTGAACGGACGTCTGGAATACTTCAAGGGAGACGACGGCATAATAGCCGCAGTGGACTACGCACACACTCCGGACGCTCTGGAGAACGTGCTCAAGACACTCAAGGCCCTCAAGCCTAAGGGAGGCCTTATCTGTGTCTTCGGCTGCGGAGGAGACCGAGACAGAACCAAGCGCCCCAAGATGGGAGCCATTGCCGGAATGTACTCGGACCGCATATTCGTGACCAGCGACAACCCGAGGACGGAAGACCCGATGGCCATAATAGACAACATCAAGGCCGGAATGGATGCAGACTCCGTCCTCAAGGCCAAGTTCATTCCGGACCGCATCCAGGCAATCCAGAACGCGGTAATGACCGCCCCTCCGGATTCCATAATACTGGTTGCCGGCAAGGGACACGAGGACTATCAGATAATCGGCACTGAAAAGCGCCACATGGATGACAAGGAAACCGTAAAGGAAGCTTTCAGGCTCCGCGAATACGGCAGACAATAAAATAGAGAGAGCAAGATTATGTTATATCATCTTTTCAAATGGTTCGAGAGCATGGGATGGGACATCCCCGGAGCTAACCTGATGAGATACGTTACTTTCAGAGGCGTGGCCTGCATCATTCTGGCGCTGGTCATAGCCTTCTGGATTGGTCCTAAGATCATTCACCGCCTGCAGAAAAAGCAGATCGGAGAAACCATCCGCGACCTCGGCCTGGAAGGACAGCTGGCAAAGAAGGGCACCCCTACCATGGGCGGACTTATAATCCTGCTCAGCATACTGATTCCGGTACTGCTGTTCTGCAACCTCACCAGCATATATGTGCTCCTTCTGATATTCACTACCGTCTGCCTGGGACTGATCGGTTTCAAGGACGACTCCATCAAGGTCTTCAAGAAGAACAAGGAAGGTCTCAAGGGAAAATACAAGATATTCGGCCAGCTGGCCGTGGGTATCGTGGTTGGAGTAACCCTGCTGGTAAGCAAGCAGAACGTCATCCGCCTCTACAGCGACACTCCTCACGAGGGTGAGCAGAAAGAAGTGGTAAGCGGAGTCGGAGACGAGAAGGTGATTTATTATCGCGATGTGAAAAGCCGTACCACCACCATCCCGTTCCTTAAGCACAACGAGTTCAAATACTCCTGGCTTGCTCCGGGAGAGGGGCGCTTCAGAGACTGGGCCACCAATGTCATCTACGTGATTATCATCACTTTCATCGTGATGGCTGTATCCAACGGCACCAACCTCACGGACGGAATGGACGGCCTTGCCACGGGAACCTCGGCCATAGTGGGAGCCACGGTGGCCATACTGGCCTACCTGAGCGGCAACGCCATCTTTGCTGATTACCTGAGCATAATGTACATACCGAACACGAGCGAGATCGTGATATTCATGGCCGCCTTCGTGGGAGCCCTCATCGGATTCCTCTGGTACAATACCTACCCTGCCCAGGTATTTATGGGCGACACCGGAAGCCTTGCCATCGGAGGCATAATCGGAGTGGCCGCCATAATGATAAGGAAAGAGTTCCTCATCCCTATCTTCTGCGGCGTGTTCTTCGTGGAGAGCCTCAGCGTAATCATCCAGAGATATTATTTCAAGTACACCAAAAAGAAGAAGGGAGAAGGTGTCAGGGTGTTCAGGATGACCCCGCTGCACCATCACTTCCAGAAGGAGAACCCGGACGCCATCATCCAGTGGCCGCACCACATCACCCCTGAGGCAAAGATCACTGTCCACTTCTGGATCATCACCATCGTGCTTGGTATTCTCTCTGTAATAACATTGAAGATCAGATAAAAGGTTACAATATATATGGGAAAGAAAAGAATCGTAATACTCGGAGGAGGAGAAAGCGGAGTGGGAAGCGCCGTCCTTGCAAAGGTCAAGGGCTTTGACGTGTTCCTCAGCGATGCCGGCACCATAAAGCCGCAGTACAAGGAAACCCTCTCCAAATTCCAGATCGAATATGAAGAAGGAGGCCACACCGAGGAAAAAATCCTCTGCGCGGACGAGGTCATAAAGAGTCCGGGAATCCCTGAGGAGAACCATATAGTTCAGAGCATCAGGGAATACCGCATACCGGTAATCTCGGAAATCGAGTTTGCCGGAAGATATGACCGCGCAAAGAAAATCTGCATAACCGGAAGCAACGGAAAGACCACCACCACATCCCTGATCTACTATATGCTCAAGAACGCGGGGCTGAACGTGGGGCTGGCCGGCAACATCGGAAAGAGCTACGCCTACCAGGTTGCAACCGAGAACTTCGACTATTACGTAATCGAGCTCAGCAGCTTCCAGCTGGACGGAATGTACGCCTTCAAGGCAGACATAGCCATCCTGACGAACATCACTCCGGACCATCTGGACCGCTACCAGTTCAAGATGCAGAACTACGTGGACGCCAAGTTCCGCATCGTCCAGAACCTTACGGACAGGGAATGCTTCGTGTTCTGCGCAGACGACCCTATCACTGCCAAGGAGCTGGACCGCATAGTGCTGACAGCCAAGAAACTCCCGTTCACCCAGAAAAAGAAAGTGGACCAGGGAGCCTTCATAGACGAAGACCGCCTCTTCGTGCGCTACGAGGACGACGAGTACTCGATGTACCTGAAGGAACTTGCCCTGCAGGGAAAGCACAATGTATATAACTCCATGGCGGCAGCCATCGCCGCAAAGGCCGTGAACATAGACAACAAGGTAATCCGCGAATCGCTGATGAACTTCCAGGGAGTCGAGCACCGTCTGGAGAAAGTGCTCTCCATCAAGGGAGTAATGTACATCAACGACTCCAAGGCAACCAACGTGGACTCCGCCTGGTACGCCCTGGAAAGCATGACCACTCCTGTGGTATGGATAGCCGGCGGAAAGGACAAGGGCAACGACTACAGCCCGCTTTACAAGTTCGTGAAGGACAAGGTGAAGGTGCTCATCTGCATGGGACTCCACAACGAGAAACTCCACGAATGCTTCGGGGACAAGGTGGAAAAGATCATCGATGTGACCAGCGCAAAAGACGCGGTACAGGCAGCCTACGAGAACGCCGTTCCAGGCGACACCGTGCTGCTGAGCCCGTGCTGCGCCAGCTTCGACCTTTTCAAGAGCTATGAAGATCGCGGAGAACAGTTCAAGAAAGCAGTAAGGGAATTGTAATGGCAGACAAAGAGAAGGACATAAGGGACAGCGAAAGTCAGAACCCGCAGGAAGAGGTAATGAGCCGTCTCCACGGAGACAAGGTTATATGGGCCATTTTCTTCCTTCTGAGCCTGATTTCCATCGCCCTCATATATTCGGCCAGCAGCAGCCTGGCGTATATGAAGGGCAGCACCAACTTTGCCATCCTTATGAAGCAGATAAGGTTTGTGGTGCTTGGTGTTGCGGCCCTGTTCATCTGCTACAAGGTTCCGCCAAAATGGTACAGGGCAATGTCCATGCTTACCCTGCTTGTGGCAATAGTCCTTCTTGTGCTGACCCTGGCCATAGGTGTCAAGACCAACGACGCCCAGAGATGGCTCTCCATCGGAGGATTGCAGTTCCAGCCTACGGAGTTCGCCAAGATAGCCATAGTGCTGTATCTTGCAAGAGCTCTGGAGATCATGAAGATAGACACCTACAAGAGCTTCCTTCTGAAGATTATCGCCCCTATCGGAGTGTGCATCGTGCTGGTGCTTGTGGGAAGTGTATCGGCGGCGCTGTATCTTGCACTGATCTGCTTCATAGTCCTGTTCATAGCCGGCATCAAGCCTTCCTATCTGCTAAAGACAATAGGACTTGGAGCCGCCGCCGTAGTGCTGCTGATCGTTGTGCACCTTGCGAGCAAGCCTTTCACCTCGGAGCACAGGGGAGTGTTCCCGAGAATGGATACCGCAATAGAGAGATTCAACCGCTTCTTCAGCAGCAGCGAGGACATAGACGTGTCCACCCTGGACAAGAGGGAGCAGCAGAGGCTTGCGGACGAGACACTTCAGGCGGATATGGCCCAGATTGCCGTAAAGGAAGGAGGACTTCTGGGCAAGGGCCCTGGAAAGAGTACTCAGCGATATGTACTGCCTCACCCTTACTCGGACTACATCTACTCCATCATCCTGGAGGAATACGGACTGTGGGGAGGAATCCTGGTAATGATGCTCTACGTATGGTTCTTCTACCGCTGCGTGCTGATTGTCAGGGGATGCCGCACGGTATTCTCCGCCGTTACCGCCGGAGGGCTTGGAGCGGTGATACTTGTGCAGGCGATGCTCCACATCCTGGTGAACGTGGGCATCTTCCCTGTAACCGGCCACACCCTGCCGCTGATAAGCCTCGGAGGAACATCGTTCATCATCATAAGCTGCGCCTTCGGAATCATCCTTTCCATCTCCAGGACCAAGGAAGACGCCGAGGCTCTGATCCAGGAAAGGGAAAGGGAGGAGAAGGAGCAGAAACGCCTTGAGCGCGAGCGCAAGAAAGAAGAGGAGCGCCGTGCCGCCCAGGCCGAGCAGCTCAAGCAGGACGCCATGACACAGGAAGAAAGAGACGAATACCTTAAACAAAGATACGCGGACCAGCTCGGCCGCGAAGAAGACGAGCTGACATAGAATATGGATAAGTTGAAAGTAATAGTTAGCGGAGGCGGAACCGGAGGACATATATTCCCGGCAATCTCCATAGCAAACTCCATCCGGGCACAGGTTCCGGATGCAGATATCCTCTTTGTAGGAGCCAGCGGCAGAATGGAAATGGAAAAGGTTCCGGCTGCAGGCTATCCTATCAAGGGAATCCCCGCCAGAGGACTCCACAGGCCGCTCTACTCCCTGTCCAACATAGGCGTAGCCAGAGACTACCTCAAATGCCGCCGCCTGGCAAAGAAAATCGTAAAGGATTTCAAGCCGGACTTCGTTGTTGGAGTCGGCGGATATGCCTCAGCAGCAGTGGTTAGCGCTGCCGCAGCCCTGAAGGTTCCGGTACTTCTGCAGGAGCAGAACTCCTTTGCCGGAATCGTTAACCGCAAGAACGCCTCCAAGGCAGCCAAGATATGCGTGGCGTACGACAATATGGAACGCTTCTTCCCTAAGGACAGAATACTTCTTACCGGTAACCCTATCCGCAAGGAGATTGTCCGCTGCACCCCGGAAATGAAGGAAGAGGGAATCCGCTTCTATAATTTGGATCCAGAGAAGAAAACCGTATTCGTGGTAGGCGGAAGCCTGGGATGCCGTACCCTGAACAACTGTATGAAAAAAGCTATACTGGAAGACCGCATAAAGGGATTCCAGGTTATCTGGCAGTGTGGCAAGGTCTACAAGAAGGAGATAGACGAGTTTTTGAAATCTACCCCCCATGAGTGTGTCTGTTGTACTGATTTCATTAGCAGGATGGACCTTGCCTACGCCGCTGCCGATATCGTGGTCAGCCGTGCCGGAGCCGGAACGATTTCAGAGCTCTGCGTAGCTGGCAAATGCACCATATTCGTGCCGAGCCCTAACGTTGCGGAAGACCATCAGACACATAACGCCATGAGCCTTGTGAACAAGGATGCCGCAATGATTGTAAAGGACATAGAGGCTGAGCAGAAACTCATGGACACCGTAGACGGCCTGATTGCAGACAACGCCAAGCGTGCCGCCCTGGAAGAAAACATTCTCAAGCTTGCAAAGCCAAATGCCGGAAAGGAGATCGCCGACGAGTGCCTCAAACTCTGCAAGGGAAAAGATTTCTCCGCGAAGACTTCCGAGCCAAAGAACGTTTACTTCATAGGAATCGGCGGAATAGGAATGAGCGCCCTGGCAAGATATTACAAGAGCCGCGGATGCAACGTGAGCGGATACGACCGCACCCCTAGCCCTCTGACAAAGGCTCTGGAGAGCGAGGGAATAGCAGTCCACTACGAGGACAATCCTTCCATGATTCCTCAGGACAAGGAAGATACACTCGTGATTTACACCCCGGCAATTCCTGCTGACATGCAAGAACTTGTTACGGTTAACTCCCAGGGCTACAAAGTAATAAAGAGAAGCCGCGCGCTCGGTCACATCGCCGAGGGAAAAACCTGCCTTGCAATAAGCGGCAGCCACGGAAAGACCACAACCAGCACCCTGCTTGCCCACATCTTCCAGGATAGCGGCAAGGGATGCAACGCGTTCCTGGGAGGTATTTCCCGCAACTACAACAGCAATCTCCTTCTGGCAAAGAACGATACTGTTGTTGCGGAAGCGGATGAATTCGACCGCTCGTTCCATCAGCTGTTCCCGCACATTGCGGTTGTCACGGCTACGGATCCGGACCATCTGGACATTTACGGAACAGTGGAGAACATGAGGGAGGCGTACGCCAAGTTCGCCGGCCAGGTGGATGCAGACGGATACCTGATAGTAAAGAAGGGAGCCATACTGGATACCTCAAACGTAAAGGCAAAGATCTACACCTACGCGTTCAAGGCTGGAGAAGGACAGGCCCCTGACTTCTATGCTTCTGACATAGAGCCGATAATGCAGGACGGAAAAGAGACCGGAATGTTCCGATTCACGCTCAACTGCCCTGCTGAAATCGGCAATGTGGAGGGCTGCACCGTCGGTGTTCCGGGATGGGTTAACATCGAGAACGCGGTTGCCGCATCTTCAGTCGCCCTGCTTGACGGAATAGACAAGGAAAGCCTGAAGAAAGCTCTCGCCTCCTTCCGTGGAGTCCAGAGAAGGATGGATATTCACGTAAACACTCCAAAGGTGGTGTACATAGACGATTACGCACATCACCCTCAGGAGATTGCAACCACAATCAGTTCCCTCAGGGAAGCCTTCCCTACCAGGAAACTGACCGCCGTCTTCCAGCCTCACCTCTACACTAGGACAAGAGACCTGGCGGACGGATTCGCCGAGGCCCTCGGCACTGCGGACAGTGTAATCCTGCTGGACATCTACCCGGCCAGGGAACTCCCTATAGAAGGAGTAACTTCCGAGCTGATTTTCAACAAGATAAGCCTCAGCGACAAGATACTTATAACCAAGGAGCAACTCCTTGACACCGTAAAACAGAGACTTGAAGAAGGAAAGATAGACCTCCTGGTGACCTTCGGAGCCGGCAACATAGACCGCTTCGTTGAGCCGCTGGAAAAAATGCTGAAATGAAACCTGTCTGGAGAAACATATTGGCCGGATTGCTGTATGCCGCGCTGACCGTGGCGGCGGGAGCCTATTTCTGGGCGGCCCGCGGCCTGAGGGAAAGCGGAAGGAAGGACGAAGTTGTCAAGAGCGTGAAGGTTACGCTTCTGGACAGCTCCCTGAACAAGTTCGTCACCAAGCAGGAGATTGTGGACATCATCAACCGCTTCAGCGGAAATGTGGTGGGCAGAAGGATAGACAGCATCCGCCTGGGCCAGATAGAGGAACTGCTCAACCACCGCAGCGTGGTAAAGGAAACCGAGGCCTTCGTAACCCGGGACGGCGTGATGAGCATAGAAATCCGCCAGAGGAAACCGGTTATAAGAATCCAGACTGAGGAGGGCGGATTCTATATGGACGAAACGGCTTTTGTCTTTCCTCTTATCGAAAACTACTCCTCATACGTTCCGGTGGTAACCGGCAAAGTTCCGCTGGACGTGCTAATGGACGAGCATCCTCAGAGCAAGGACAGTACATCCTGGCTCGGAAAGATTCTCAACCTGGGACTTTATCTGGAGAAACACCCTTTCTGGAACGCCCAGATAGAGGAGATTTTCTTCAACGACGAGGGAGACGTGGAACTGATTGCCAGGGCCGGGAACCAGAAGATCATCTTCGGAGACCTGGACAACATCGCGGAGAAATTCGACAAGCTCCACTCTTTCTACAGCTACATTATCCCGAAGGCAGGATGGGACAAATATTCCTGCGTAAACCTTAAATACCGCGGACAGATTGTCTGCACAAAAGCAAAGAAATAAACATTAACAGATACACAAAACACATAACCAGTAACAACATTAGATATGGAAAATTTGATTGCTGCCATCGATCTCGGAACCACTAAGGTATCAGTGGCCGTGGGAGAAAAGACCAACCTCGGAGTCAGAGTCGTAGCCTTCGGCGAGGCTCCATCAAAAGGCATCAAAAGAGGAAGAGTGGAAAACGTGAGACTTGCCACCCAGGCTCTGAACAAGGCTCTCAAAATGGTTGAAGACCAGATACACAAGAAGGTCAACAAGGCCCTTGTAGGTATCGCCGGCCAGGACATCAAGTGCATCAAGCCGGAGCCTCTGACCGTACCGAGAGAAAACTACAACACGCTGATTACCCAGGATGAAATCCAGAAAATCACGATGAACACCTACCACACTCCTCTGGACGACGGAAACAAGGTACTCTATTCCGTCCCTCAGGGTTACAACGTGGATAACTATATGAGTGTCAGCGAGCCGGTAGGAATGCTCGGCCGCAACATCCAGGCCCGCTTCAAGCTGTTCGTGGGCAAGGAGAACTCAAGGATGATGATAGAGAACACCCTGAAGATGGCCGGCATCGAGCCTCTTGAGGTAGTACTCGAGCCTATCGCATCCGCCAAGGCAGTCCTCACGGAAGACGAGATGGAAGTCGGAAGCATCCTGGTGGATATCGGTGGCGGAACCACAGACGTTATAGTGTTCCACCACAACGTGATCCGCTATGCCGGAATCATTCCTTTCGGAGGCAACTCCATCACGGAAGATATCTGCATTGGCTGCGGAATCTCCAACGACAAGGCAGAATACATAAAGACAAACTACGGATGCTGCTTCAGCGATTATGCCGATGCGGACAAGAGAATCCTCATCCCTACTATGGGAGCAAACGGCGGAAAGGAAGTGCATCTGAAAGTTCTCTCAAGAATCATCCAGGCCAGAATGGAAGAGATTCTGGAAGCCGTATGCTGGCACGTGGAGCAGTCTGATTTCAAGGATGTTATCCGCAGCGGAATGGTTCTTACCGGAGGCGGTTCAAAGATTGGAAGCCTTACAAACCTTGCCAATTTTGTTACTGGTTACGA